>JALRIU010000218.1 GCA_023255355.1 Pseudomonadales bacterium
ATTAAATTGCGTTTGCTTGAGCCACCCTGAGGTTTTTTCAATATCTACACCCAAAATCAAACGACTGTTATCATAATTTAAATACCATGCTGATTGAACCCCAACGCTTGATTGGCCATTTTGTTCGAGCGGTGCACCGGGCAAGAAATGTTGTAAAAAATCCATCTTGCTATAACGGGCATAGGGTGTGACTACCCAGCTATTTGAGCCACTTTCACCTTCAAATCGGCTCCACAGGCGAGTGGCTTTCGCATCACGGTAAGCTTCAGGGTTAGGATTGCTCTCACTTATCGCAGTGCTTTTATAAGCTTCAAAGCCTTGAATGTAACCTGCCGTCTCTTGGTTGAGATTGATACTAGTGAAACCTGTAGTGATATTTATATCATTGAAATCGGTGCGCCATTTGGCACTGACCTTTTGTTGATCAACACCTGCGTCATCTCTAAATGAATCGGCATGACTGCCGGTGAAGGCAACGGCGAATTCATCATTACCCCACGCATATTTAAGTTTTTGGTGATTGTCGGGGCCTGCTTCTAATTGCAAAACGGCTGATCGGTTAAAAGCCGCTGGCGCAATAACGTTGATAACACCGTGCATTGCGTTAGAACCATACAAGGCATTGCCAGGTCCGCGAATCACTTCGATAGAACTGGCTTGTTCGCTGTGGGCTTCAAACAGTTCGTTAACGTTACAAAAACCTGCAGGTCGAAGCGCAATTCCATCTTCAGCCATCAAAAAACTACCGCAAGCACCCGTGCCGGAAAGTACCGGTGAGCGAATCGCAGGCAAATACTCTTGGCCGTCATTACGGTTCATGTTCACGCCAGGGATTTTGACGAGTAATTGCTGAATATGTTGATGTGCTTGCGCTTTGATGGCTTGTTCATCAAGCGATGCCTGATTACCAACAATTGTGGTTGAATCTTCGGAAATCCGCGCGGCTGATACGAAAACTTCTTCTAATGGAGAGCTGTCTGCAAGTACAAGTGGAGATAGACTTGAAATGAAAAGCGATGATATAGCGAATGTGAATTTTTTAGACATGAGCTCGTATTACTTAAATTAGAAATGATGAATATTAAAACGACTGACCTTTATACAGTACTTACGATAAAAAACAATGATAGGGGTTAAATTTATAAAAGATTTTTGATTGGGAAATATTGGTCGCTAGTCCCTAGTTATCATCGCCGTCTAAAGCCGTCTCCCACATTTTGTGGTGGCATGATTTTCATCTTTTGTGTGGGAGGCGGCTTTAGCCGGCGACAAATATTTTATTCAGAGATGTTGTACAGATATGCAGTAATTACATCAGCCACTTTTATGACTTCTTTTAAAACATTTCGTCATCCCGTGGAGCAAAGCGAGCACGGGATCTTAAAAACTGACCATAGTTATCAGAGATACCGGATACGCTTCGCGTTCCGGCAAGACAATGTTGGATGTTTTTAAATATGATTATGGCCAATAGCCACTAATCATCACAGCCATCACAACTCAATTGATGATTCATATCTAGCGCAGGTTGCTCGCTTGTTGGGTGACCCACTAATTTTGCAGGTACCCCTGCTGCAGTTGAGTGAGCCGGAATATCTTTAAGCACGACACTGCCTGCACCAATTTTAGCGCCCTCGCCGATATGAATATTCCCGAGGATTTTTGCGCCACAACTAATCAGTACGCCATCGGCAACCTTAGGATGGCGGTCACCGTGCACTTTACCAGTACCACCCAAGGTCACTTCTTGCATGATGGAGACATTGTTACCAATCACACAGGTTTCACCGATAACAACGCCGGTGGCATGATCGATCATAATGCCGTGACCAATTTTTGCAGCAGGGTGAATATCAACCCCAAAGACAGTTGATATACGGTTTTGGAAAAACAGCGCCAAGCTTTCACGGCCTTTCTGCCACAGCCAGTGGGCGACACGATGGGCTTGTAGGGCGTGGAATCCTTTAAAGTAGAGCAGGGGAATAGACAGTGCATCACAGGCTGAATCGCGATCCATAACGGCCTGAAGATCGGCGCGCACTGAGGCACCAATCGATGGATCGTCTTTGAAGGCTTCTTCCATGACTTCGCGTAACAGCATTGCTGGTGCAGTGCTGCTGTCGAGTTTGTTAGCTAAATGAAAGCTTAGTGCACCTTCTAAACTATGATGGTTCAGAATGGTTGCGTGTAAAAAACTAGCGAGGATCGGTTCTTTAACCGCTTCTCTGATCGTTTCTTCACGAATAGTTTGCCAAATTGTGTCTAATTGGACTGCGTTGTTCATAGCCTAGGCCCTTGTATCGATGCCAATATTGTATGCGCTTGCAGTGCTTCACGCAAAGTCTAGAAGAGTTTTAATGGCTCGCTTTGTAGTGCATTGATTTGTTCGCGCAGTTCCAAGATATGATCAGACCAGTAACGCGGTTGGTTAAACCAAGGAAAATGCATCGGAAAAGCAGGGTCATCCCATCTTTTTGCTAGCCATCCAGCATAGTGAATCAGTCGCATCGTTCGAAGGGTTTCTATCGCAGAGATTTGTTGTATTGGAAAATCGTTGAATTCGTTGTAACCCTCGGCAATTTCTGCAAGTTGCAGACAACGCTGGCTATAGTCTCCAGATAAAAGCATCCACAAGTCCTGAATTGCAGGGCCATTAATACAATCATCAAAATCGACAAAGTGGGCGATTTCGTCGCGGTACAAAATATTTCCGGGGTGGCAATCGCCGTGAAGTCGGATGACAGGCTGTGGGTTTAAAGATTGCCAGCCCTCCTGAATCAAGGGTAATAAATCACGAATAATGCTCTGGTAAACGGTGCGAAGCTCACTCGGTACAAAATGTTGTAAAAGGTACTCGCTGTTATGCTGAACCCATTGTTCCAAATTTAATTGTATGCGGTGGCTGAAGGTACGCTTTTTGCCCACTTGATGAATGCGGCCAATAAAACTACCAAGGTTATACAAATCATCAAGATTATCTAATTCTGGAGCATGCCCGCCGCGTCGTTCGAATATAGAAAATCGAAATCCTTCATAATCGTGGAGGGTCTTGCCATCTATTTGCATGGGCGGTACGCATGCAATCTCCGCGGCCTGTAATTCCATCGTAAAGGCATGTTCTTCAAGAATCTGTTCATTGCTCCAGCGCTCTGGGCGGTAGAACTTAGCAATGATTGGCGTAGCGTCATCAATACCGACTTGGTAAACCCGATTTTCATAACTGTTGAGCGCGATGATGCGAGCATCGCTCAATAAGTCCAGTGACTCAACAGCATTGATGACAGCATCTGGGGTGAGTTTTTCGTAGGCGTGTCCCGTCATTATCGCATCAACGCTATCGATTTAACTTGGGCAAACACCCGTTCGCCAACGTTGAGTTGAAGATCATGTAGGGATTTCAATGTTATCCTCGCGATTAGCGATTGGTCTGCAAAGCTAAGTTTTATCATGGCAAATGCATCGTATGCTTGGATGCCACTGATATTGACATCTAAACAATTCAATATGCTGCTCTGCTGTGGTTTGTGGCGTGTAATACTGATGTCTCTAGCAGCAATGTGAAGTCGAATATTGGCCCCTAGCGTCTGATCCAAATGTGGGATATAGATAGGTTGTCCAGCAATATCAAGAACGGCAAGTTGAAAGTCGGTTAAAGCATGATCATATTGCCCAATGATAATTGCACCACTGTCTTCTTGATGGCACAGCCCGCTATCGAGTTCGCTACTTAATTGAATGGCATTGCCATGGCGATGCAGATTGCCCGTCTCATCAAGCAGGATAAGGTCATCTGCTAAAAACGCCACCTCTTCTAGTTGGTGGGTCACAAAGATAACAGGACATTGATACGTTTCATGATAATCAAGAACGGTCTGCAAAATTTCTCGTCGAGCATTTTTATCTAGCGATGACACAGCCTCATCGAGCAGCAATAACTGTGGCTTGGCAAATAACGTTCTAGCGATAGCAACTCGTTGGCGTTGCCCGCCAGATAATAGATCGGTATGTCGATCAAGCCATTCAGGCATGATGCCAAGTTTTTTGAGTAGCGCCTCAAGTTCAGACTGACTAAGACAGTCTTGTTTGAAGGATTTTGCAAAACGAATATTGTCCAACACGCTTAAATGTGGGAACAGTTCGCTATCCTGGAACACCATGCCAACATTGCGCTGATGACTTGCAAGGTTTTGATGAGGTGTTTGCCAGACCTGTTGTTTAAAAGCAAGCTGGCTGCCTTTTGGTAAAGGTCTTAGCCCAGCAATTTGCTGCAAAAGATGCGTTTTTCCAATGCCCGAATCGCCAAATATTGCACTAATCCCAGGGCCAAAATTTATCTCTA
This sequence comes from Pseudomonadales bacterium, assembly GCA_023255355.1. GTDB lineage: Bacteria > Pseudomonadota > Gammaproteobacteria > Pseudomonadales > JAHEIH01 > JAHEIH01. Next base: position 4,340 of record JALRIU010000218.1, read on the forward strand.
AGGCGGCAAAGTTTCCGTCTTTTGGGCGCGAAAGACTAAGCGACATGCTGACTACCTCGGCGATATCGCAAGCTGTAAACGGCGGTAAGCATTAGCACAGAAATACCGAGTAAAACGAGTGCATACTGATTTGCAGCTTGGTAATTTAGCATTTCAACCTGTTGGTAAAGGGCAATCGACATAACCTGCGTTTCGCCAGGGATGTTTCCGCCAATCATTAGTACAACGCCAAATTCACCGATAGTATGCGCAAACCCCATTACCCCAGCGCTGATGATGGAGGTTTTAGCCATAGGTAAAGCAACGGATACAAAGCGTTGTCGACGCGTACAGCCGAGTGATGTTGCGGCATTGAGCAATGTCTCAGGGATATGCTGAAAACTTGCTATAAGAGGCTGAAACACAAACGGTGCAGAGTAGATTATCGAGGCGATGACCAAGGCTTCAAAGCTAAAGGCCAAGCGTTGATCGAACATATCCATCCATAATTTACCAAGCAAGCTATCAGGCGCAAAACCAATCAATAAATAAAAACCCAGTACGCTAGGTGGCAGGACCAATGGCAGGGCAATGAGGGCTTCAATAAATGGCCGCCAGCGGGCGTTGCTGCGAGCTATTTTCCAAGCTAGCGGAATGGCGATTAGCAATAAGATGATACTGGTAATCGCTGCCAGTTGTATCGTCAGGCCTAAGGTTTGCCAAAACAGTGAGTTTGCCATCATTACTCTATGCCATATCCATTGGCGCTGATGATGTCTTTTGCGCGTTGAGATTGCAAGTAATCCCAGAAAGTCCGACTGGTGGGGGTGTCATTAAGCAAAATGCCAACTTGTTTGATTGGCTGATAAAGTTGCTCTGCAATGGGCTGCCAAATAAATTGGGGTGCTAAATCACGTTGCGATAATGACACCAAGGCGGCATCAACACTGCCGCTCATAAGAAACCCCAAGGTTTGCCCGACGCTATTTCCTATTGGGCCGCGTTGTGTAACGCCTTTTGTATTTAGAAAGTCGATTGCGGCCGTGCCATAGGGTGCAATCGCTGGGTTAGCAATTGCCAGTATAACGGTATCTAACGCGTCGATATCGATGGGCTCTTTACTAGCTAGGGAAAGTTTGCCATAGGCGTAAGTCAGCCGTGGTTTTTGGTCATCAAGTTTGACTGGGTAGTCGGCTTCGGCGCTCAAAAAAATATCAAAGGGTGCGCCATGGCGAATTTGTTGAAAGTGACTGCCGCTAGCGGCAGCACTAACCACGATTTCTGTAGTAGGAGCCAAAGCCTGGAAATCCTGTCTTAATTGCGCAAGTGTGTGTTCAAAATTGCTAGCAACAGCAATGTATAGCTTGTCCCCAGCGTGCGCTATCGCGCTGAACAAGAACATGGCAAATAGTAGAGTAAGTTGCTGCATTTAATCCCCTTGGTTGAGGTGCAGTCTATCATATAGCCGGTACCATACCACTAGGTGGAGTGCGCGCTAGACAGATCACATGCACGCTTTCGACACCATGATTCTTTAGTAAACGGCTCAACGCCTCAACGGTGGCGCCTGTTGTCATGACGTCGTCGACTAAGTTCACAGTCTTGGGCAGTTTTAAACCAGGTTTTATAGCAAAGCTATTGGCAAGATTGCGCCTTCGTTGCGCGGCGTTTAATCCTTTTTGGCTGTGATGGGCTACGGGGCAAATAAGTACATCGTTAATCTCGAGTTGCCATTGTCGGCTTAAGGTTTTTGCAAAATAATAAGACTGATTAAAACCTCTCTGACGTAATGCGCTCATGTGCATTGGAACATATAACAAAGGCGCGCGAGTAACCGGTGCGAGATCGGCAAATTGCTGACTTAGAAAACGCCCACAAACTTCATCGCCCGCTTTATAGCGTAACATTAGTGGATTAATTGGCGTAAGGTACAGTAAAGGACAGTTGGCGCTATCGTATGCGGGTGGTTTGTTGATGCATTGCCCACAAATGTGATCGTAAGTGCTTGCTAATGGTGTGGCGCAACGGCTACAGGCATGTTGATTCCAGGGTAAATCACGATAACAGTCAAAACACAATTGGCTTGATAGCGCGGTGGCATGGCAAAGGTAGCATTGCATGATTAGTTAACCTTGCAGTCGCAATTTGGTTGACAGCTTGCTTGATGAGTTTAAAATTAGCATCCTTAATCCTTGTAAGTGAGACCTTCCATGACAGTTCGCCAACACTGGTTGCGCGCAGATGTACAAGCGTTGTTTGATTTGCCCTTTAACGACTTAATGTTCCAAGCACAGTCGGTGCACCGTCAACATTTTGATCCTAACGAAGTTCAGATCAGTACGCTGCTGTCTATTAAGACAGGTGCGTGTCCAGAAGACTGTAAATATTGCCCACAAAGTGGTCACTACAATACCGATCTTGAAAAAGAAAAACTGATGAAGGTGCAAGCAGTCATCGAGCAGGCCAAAGAAGCAAAAGCCACCGGTGCGAGTCGTTTTTGTATGGGTGCTGCATGGCGCTCGCCGAGTAAAAAAGACATGCCTATGGTGTTAGATATGGTGCGCGAAGTTAAGGCGCTCGGTATGGAAACCTGCATGACTCTGGGTATGCTCGATGGTCAACAAGCGCAATCATTGGCTGATGCTGGACTTGATTACTACAACCATAACCTCGACACATCACCGGAGTTTTATGGTGAAATTATTACCACACGAACTTACGGCGATCGTTTGGAAACCCTTGATAATGTAAGAGCTGCGGGCATGAAAGTGTGTTGTGGCGGTATTGTAGGCATGGGTGAAGGTCAAGAAGATAGAGTCGGTCTATTGTTGCAATTAGCTAATATGGCCGAGCCACCTGAGTCAGTGCCGATCAATATGCTAGTCAAAGTTGAAGGCACGCCGCTTGATCAGATAGACGATTTAGATCCTTTTGAATTTATTCGTACCATCGCTGTGGCCCGTATCATTATGCCTCAATCTCATGTGCGCTTGTCTGCTGGCCGAGAAACCATGAATGAGCAAATGCAAGCACTGGCCTTTATGGCGGGTGCCAACTCAATTTTCTATGGTGAAAAACTGTTAACCACCGCTAATCCAGAAGCTCACGCTGATCGTTTGTTATTTAAGCGTCTTGGTATTCGTCCTGAATCACGCGTTTGCGAGGGCAGTGATGACGCGCTGGCAGATAACGTTCGTCAATGCATGCGTAGCGCAGAACAAGATAAGTTTTTCTACGACGCCGCTAATCAGTAATGTGGGACCTAAGCGCCGCGCTCCAGCAGCGTCGTGAGCAAAATCTTTTCCGGCAGCGGCGAACGCTTCAGCCGCTTGCCGAAGGACGCTGCGTCTTTGAAGGCCGCACCCTGATTAATTTCAGCAGCAATGATTACCTTGGTTTAACCTTTCACCCATCTATGATCGCCACTGCTAAGGACGTTGCCTCAAGTCATGGTGTCGGTAGTGGCGCCAGCCATCTGGTCAGTGGTCACAGCAGCTGGCACCATCAGTTAGAAGTCAATGCAGCCAAGCTTCTCGGGCGTGATAGGGCGTTGTTGTTCTCGACAGGTTATATGGCCAACCTCGGTGTGATTTCTGCCCTGATTGGGCGTTCAGAAGTTGTCATCGAAGACAAGCTCAACCATGCCTCACTGCTCGATGCAGCGGTGTTAGCGCGGGCAAAATTAGATCGATTTGTTCACAACGATATTAATGACTTGCGGCGCTGTTTGGAAAAATCTACCCAAGCCAAACAACTCGTGGCAGTAGATGGTGTGTTTAGTATGGATGGCGATATCGCACCCCTGAAAGATATGGCAGCGTTGGTGAATCAATATGATGCTGCCCTTATGGTTGACGATGCCCACGGTTTTGGCGTGCTTGGTAACCACGGGGCAGGTAGCCTAAATGAGTTTGGCTTGGATCAGCAGCAAGTACCTATTTTAATGTCTACCTTGGGGAAGGCTATCGGTAGTTACGGTGCGATTGTCTCTGGTAGCGAAGCATTAATCGAAACCCTCATACAATTTGCGCGCCCTTATATTTACACAACTGCACTGCCATCCGCGGTGGCTGCAGTAAGCTGCACAGCCCTAGAAATACTCTCCAAAGAGCCTGAGCGCCGGCAGCATTTACATTCACTCATCGCGCATTTTAAAGCTGGCGCACAGCATCGCAATATACAATTAATGGCCTCGGATACCGCCATTCAACCCATTCTTGTTGGAGACAGTGGCCGTTGTTTGAAACTAAGCCAAAGACTACTTGAAGCAGGGTTTTATGTTGGTGCGATTCGTCCGCCTACTGTGCCAGTAAATACCGCTAGGTTAAGGGTTACGCTAAGCGCAGCGCATAGCATTGCTGATGTCGATAGTCTGCTAGATCGCTTGGCTGAGGTACTGAATGACTGAGCTCGCCAAGCGTATTGCGCCATCTCATTTAAGCTTTAAACGCTATCCCAAATTCAATGCGCCACGAGTCCTGTTGCTTCATGGTTGGGGTTTTGACCAACGTATCTGGGAAAACGTATTAACGCCATTACAAAAACATGTTGAGGTGGTGACAGTCTGTTTACCAGGCTTTGGCGACAACATGGATGTAGATTGTGATTACAGTGATGAACAACTCATTGCCTTATTTAAACCATTATTGGCGCCGCAAACCTTTGTTATAGGCTGGTCGCTCGGCGGTAATTTAGCGATGTTATTAGCCAGGCATTTTCCTGCCCAAATCCGCGGCATTATTTGTTTGGCGACTAACCCTTGTTTCGTTGAGCAAGCTCAATGGCCAGGTATGGCGGCTATGACATTAGAGCAATTTATAAACGGTTTCGAAAATCAGCCCGCCAAAACCATCAAGCAGTTTGTTGGGCTCAACGCGATGGGGGATAAGAACCAACGCCTGCGACTAGCCCGTTGCCGTGAATTAGCTGCATCGCAAAACAATCCTGCCATGCAGGCTGGACTTAATTATTTAAAACGAATAGATCAACGACAAGATCTTATGCAATTAGCCTTGCCGGTCAGTTTTTATTTTGCCGAAGAGGATGTGCTTGTTCCGGTAAAAGTTGCACAAGAATTAGCAGAACTAGGTTTTCGAACCGATGTGATCGAGGCAACGGGTCATGCATTGCCTATGGAAGAGCAGCAACCTTGGTTAACATGTCTTGATAATATGCTGATGAGCTACGGTAAACCAACGGATAAACAAGCCATTGCAAAGGCCTTTGGTAGCGCTGCAAAAACCTACGATAGCGCAGCAAGTTTACAGGTAAAAGTTGCGGATAAATTATTGTCGCTGTTACCAAAGGGCAGGCAACAAACGTTTGTCGATCTTGGTTGTGGAACCGGCTACTGTCTAACTAAGCTTAAAGAACATTGTGATAATCTAATCGCGTTGGATTTGTCGCTGGGCATGTTGCAAAACCTTAAGCAAGGTTTGGGATTACCCGTTGTGGGCGATGCCGAAAATATTCCCCTTGCTGATCAAAGCGTTGACCTTGTGTTTTCAAGTTTGGCTATTCAATGGTGTCAAAACCCAGCGCTGTTATTCAAAGAAATTCATCGTATTTTGAAGCCGGGTGGCCGCTTTATTTTTAGTACGCTCGGCCCCGAGAGTTTGGGTGAATTGCGTGCCGCATGGTGGGGTGTTGATAGTGGAGTCCATGTCAATGGTCTAGCAACTTGGCAGCAACTCAGTGAGCAGATAACCGCGTTCAGCCTTGAATTGCACCTGAATAATAATGAAGTCATCGCCTATGGCGATGTCATTGACCTGATGCGAGACCTCAAGCATTTAGGCGCGAATCGTGTCGATCAACGTGCTGGAAGCTTGACGACCAAAACTGATCTTAAACGTTTAAAAACTAATTATGAGCGTTTTAGGGGTAGCGATGGCACCTTACCTGCGAGCTATAGCGTTCATTATGCAGTTATTCAAAAATTGAGTTCATGATATGAAACAGACAGTTTTTATTGCTGGCACCGATACCGACGTTGGTAAAACACTTATAGCCTGTGGGATACTTCATAAAGCTAATCAAATTGGATTGCGAACAATGGCAATGAAACCCGTTGCAGCCGGTTGCGAATCGATTGACGGGGAGCTGCGCAATAGTGATGCCCTTGCCTTGCAAGCTGCAATGTCACTGTCTTTGCCATATCAACAATTAAATCCCTATGCTCTTCAAAAGCCTGTCTCACCCCATATTGCTGCAGATTTAGAAGGTAAGCATATTACTAACCAACGCTTGGTAGGTTTTACCCGTGGTTTGATGATGCAGTCTTACGATTTAATGCTTATAGAAGGTGCTGGCGGTTGGCGCGTGCCGATCAATCGACAAGAAACCCTGGCTGGTTTTGCTAAAACGTTAAAGCTACCCGTCGTGTTGGTCGTCGGAATGCGTCTTGGCTGCCTCAATCATGCCATGTTAACTACCGAGGCAATCATCGCCGACGGTTTGCCCTTGGCAGGTTGGGTTGCAAACCAATTAGATCCAAATATGCCGCACTATGATAAAAATATAGACTATCTAGCTCGGCATATTCCCGCACCTTGTCTTGGCCAGGTACCATGGTTGGATAATCCGACAGCTGACAATGTTGCCAGTTATCTTGATCTCAGCGAACTTATCTAGAACTGCGAATCACATCACAGTTTTTTTGGTCAATTGTTGATAGCCTGACTACACTCTATCCATAGGAGGTGGGTTATGAATATTGGTCATTCTCTCTACAGCGCTGGTCTAGTCGGCATGCAAAATAGTCTCAAGCAAATGCAACATGCGGCCGATAGTATTGCTAAGACATCTGATCCTAATCAGGATGTTGACCTTAATGAATCGTCAGTAGAAATGCTCCAGTCTGAGTTGCAGTTTAAAGCTGCTGTCATGGTCTTGAAAAGAAGCAATGACATGTTAGGGAGCCTAATTGATACGGAGGCGTAATGGCGATAAACCC
>JALRIU010000225.1 GCA_023255355.1 Pseudomonadales bacterium
GTACCCGAAAACATGACTGCGTGGTTGGCGTTTCATATGCTGCGCGGCTCTAGGCAAATTGGTTATGGTACGCTTTCCCCTATACCGTTTAGCGAAATTATGTCATATTGCACACATATCGGTGTAGATGACGCGATAGAAAGACAACGCTTGGCTAAATTTGTCATGGCCTTAGATAGTACGGAGCGCGAGCATTATGGCAACTCTAAGTCTTAATATTGACGCAAGGGGCGCAACTACTGGCGCAAAGCAGTTCCAGACTGCAACGAACAATGTAAAAACTTCTGCCACACAAGCAGCAACTGCAACGGGCGGTTTAGGTTCTGCAATGCAGCGCACCGTGCGCGGCGAAGTGATTGCCTCGACGTTTGACGAGCCACCAACCCGCCACGTGCAGGTTGCCGAAATGGTAATCGAGAAAGCCAAGCGCCTGGTTGAACACAAAAAAGACGTGGTTATTCTGCTCGACTCGATCACCCGACTGGCGCGCGCTTACAACACCGTTATCCCGTCATCAGGCAAAGTGCTCACCGGTGGTGTCGACGCCCATGCTCTGGAAAAACCCAAGCGTTTCTTCGGCGCCGCACGAAATATCGAAAACGGCGGCAGCCTGACCATTATCGCCACCGCGCTGGTTGATACCGGCTCGAAGATGGACGAAGTGATCTACGAAGAATTTAAAGGCACAGGTAACATGGAACTGCATCTCGACCGCAAAATTGCCGAGAAGCGCGTCTACCCCGCCATCAATATCCGCCGTTCAGGCACCCGCCGCGAAGACCTGCTGATGGACGAAGCAGAACTGCAACGGGTCTGGATTCTGCGCAAATTGCTGCATGATATGGAAGATATTGCCGCCATCGAATTTATGGTCGAGAAACTCAAAGGCTTTAAAAACAACGCTGAATTTTTTGGTGCCATGAAGCGCAAGTAACAGCGCGCTGAATATCCAATGAAATATACCGACCTGCGCGACTTTATCGACTACCTGGAACAGCGTGGCGAACTGGTGCGCATCCGTCAGGAAGTTGACCCCAATCTCGAGATGACCGAGATCAGCGACCGCACCCTGCGCGCCAAAGGGCCCGCCCTGCTGTTTGAAAACCCCAAAGGTTACGACACCCCGGTGCTGTGCAATCTGTTTGGCACGCCGGACCGAGTCGCCATGGGCATGGGGCAAGAGAGTCTGTCGGCGCTGCGCGACGTGGGCACATTGCTCGCCTTTCTCAAGGAGCCCGAACCACCCAAAGGACTGCGCGATCTGTGGGAAAAACGTCACGACTTTAAACAGGTGTTAAATATGCCTGTAAAGCAGATCAAAAACCCGCCCTGCCAGGAAGTGGTGCTCGAAGGCGACGACGTCGACCTCGACAAACTGCCGATACAAACCTGCTGGCCCGGTGACAAAGCACCACTGGTGACCTGGGCGCTCTCGATCACCCGCGGCCCGGAAAAAGAACGTCAGAACCTTGGCATCTATCGGATGCAAAAGATCGCCAAAAACAAATTAATTATGCGCTGGCTCGCCCATCGCGGTGGCGCACTCGACTACCGCGACTGGCAGAAAAAATACCCCGGCAAACCCTACCCGGTTGCCGTCGCCCTCGGCGCCGACCCAGCCACCACGCTGGGTGCAGTCACCCCGGTGCCAGACACACTCTCGGAATATGCCTTCGCAGGACTGCTGCGCGGCGAAAAAACCCAGGTCGCCAAATGCCTCGGCAGCGACCTGCAAGTGCCCGCCAGCGCGGAATATATTCTCGAAGGATTTTTGCATCCCGGCGAAGAAGCCGACGAAGGCCCCTTTGGTGATCACACCGGTTATTACAACGAAGTCGAACGCTTCCCGGTCTTCACCATCGACCGCATCACTCACCGAAAAAATCCGATCTATCACAGCACCTATACCGGCCGGCCACCGGATGAACCCGCCGTACTCGGAGTGGCGCTCAACGAAGTGTTTGTGCCGATCCTGCAAAAACAATTTCCGGAAATTGTCGACTTCTACTTGCCACCCGAAGGCTGCTCTTACCGCATGGCCGTGGTCAGCATGAAGAAACAATACCCCGGCCACGCCAAGCGCGTGATGATGGGCGTATGGTCATTCCTGCGCCAATTTATGTACACCAAATTCGTCATCGTCACCGACGACGACGTCGACGTGCGCAACTGGGAAGATGTAATCTGGGCCATGACCACCAGAATGGACCCTGTACGCGACACCGTAATGGTTGAAAACACCCCCATCGACTACCTCGACTTTGCCTCACCCGTCTCCGGGCTGGGCTCAAAGATGGGACTCGACGCCACCAACAAAATGCCCGGCGAAACCAACCGCGAATGGGGCGAACCCATCATCATGGACGACGCCACCAAACAGCGCGTTGACGAACTGTGGGATGAATTGGCCATCGACCTCAAATAGCGCCACCAACCTCTCTCTGTATAAAACTTGAAAGCTGCAAATATCGTTCCTATAGTTGATTGAGACTTTGGGCTGTGCCATTGCGCGTTATTCAACCGCATGAAACAAAAAATACCTATAAAATAAAAAATAGATGGATGGCTAGAGTAGATAATAGGAATTACTCGCCTTGCTCCAGGAGGGAAGCGTAGCTCGTCAATTTAGTCTATATAAATCGAGAAGTAATAAAAATTCACCGAATATCAAATTCGGCAAAACGCGCATGCGCGATATACAAATCTTATATGTAAAAGGGAGTCAGAGCGATAAATGTACGCGGTTATCTTTAGGGCAGAAGTCAAAGAGTTTGATGAGTCATATTCAGATATGGCAAATCGCATGAGAGAACTAGCCATTAATGAATATGGTTGCATCGAGTTTTCGTCATGCACTGAAGGTAACAGTGAAATAGCTATTTCGTATTGGTCAAGCAAAGAAGCTATTCAGGCTTGGAAGAACAACCCTGAACATAAGCAGGCGCAAGCGCTTGGTAAATCTAAATGGTATCGATCGTATCAAGTGCAAGTGGTCGAGGTTTTACACCAATATGGCAGCAATACATAACAATGCGCAGCATTCGCCCGCAAAAAGCGCGGGCTGTGACGGCCTACATTGCGCTGCGCTTCATTTCGGCCGCCCCTGTGCGCGGCATTAGGGTAAAAAAGCCACATCATGAAGAAATATCAGGTCGAAACGGTTAGCAATACCTACGAATATCTATGGCAGGCTTGCGAAAAAGCACTGGAAGATGCTCAAAGTACGGAAGGAAGCCCTTGGTACTACTACTTCACCGCAATGACTATGGCATATTTCTGTTACGAGGCTTTTCTTAATCACGTGCTATACCTCACGGCGCCAGAAATTTTCGCTAAGGAAAAAGAGTTCTTCTCAAAGCCTCCTTACAAGGGAACTGAGGGAAAACTCAAAAAGGTGTGCGAAGTGGCTGGCATCGATTTTCCCAACAAGGGAGATATCATCTATCAACAAGTTCGGTTGCTGAAAACGCTAAGGGATTTCGTTGCACATGGGAAAACTGAACAAACATCGAAGGTGGTAGAAGCCGCCGATGGCTATGATGCAATTAATATCAAAAGCACTTTGCACGAACTAGTTACCGAGAAAAACGCAAAGAAAAGCACTTCTGAAATGAAGGCATTCGTTATCTCGCTTAACGAGAAAGTCAGAAGCGAAACTCACTGTGATCGGTTAGCTTTGTATCCGCTGCAAGGAATGTCAGCACATGGGTCGGCCAGTGAAGTGGAACACTAACAAGCAGCGCAAGCGGGACAAGTTTTCCGCTGCGCTACAAATTCGCCCCTTCGCTGGGCGTTATGCGTTAAAACAAATCAGGAGAAAATATGATTATCGAAATTACAACTTATAAGCCTGCGGATGGTGTAACCTCCGAAGAACTAATGGCGGCGTCAAAAGTCTTTGATAGTAATTATTGTTGTCGGTGAAAAGGTCTAATTCGCAGACAATTTTTAAAGACAGAAGATGGCTATATGGATATTTTCCTATGGGAGACCAAGGCTGATGTTGAGCATGTGCAGGCTACATTCATGCAAGATGATGATGCGGTTGCATTTGCAAAATTCCTGAATCCCGAAACACCTACTATGCAAAACTACGAGGTTCTCGAAGCATATGGGCCTTCTCAAGCATAAAGGAGCGACATGAAGAGCGGTAGCTGCCATTGCAGAAAAGTATCTTTTGAGGTAGAAGAGCCTTTGTCAAACGTATATAAATGTTACTGCGAGACCTGCAGAAAACTCAGCGGTTCAGCTTTCCCCTTAGTAGCGAGAGTTAGAAAAACCAACTTCCGGATTGCTAAAGGCGAAGACGCATTGTATATCTATGAATCCAAGCCGGGAAAAAATAGGTATTACTGTAAGCGTTGCTGCTCCCCCATTTATGTAACAGTCGAATCCCAGCCTGAGTTCGAGCGTATACGCATGGGAGTTCTAGATTTTGAGCCTAATATCAAGACCGTTGGTCATATTTGGGTTAGCGAAAAACCTGGCTGGCAGGAAATAACTGACTCCTTACCTAAATTTAGTGAGTGGAATGCATAACAAAGCAAAGCAATCGCAGCCTACGGCTGCTAGGGCTGTTTGCGGCGTTAGAGCTCAGAAGGATAAAAATGAAAAACATTTGGAATCGCTATTTTAATTTTAAAACTTCCTTAAACAGAAAAGGATTTTGGAAAGGCTTCTTTTGGTCAATTTTATTTACAATTCCTTTAGCAGTTATTATTTCGTTATTTGCCCAAGCAGGCCCTGTTTCTATTATCGTCATATTGCCAGCAGTTATTGTTATTGAGTGGATGTTCGCAAGCTTAGTTATTGGCAGGTTTAAATACCTCGGGGTTAGCAAGAAATGGATTTTTCCTGTAATGCTAATGGATCTAATCCCTTTTGTTCGTATTGGCTACCTTGTAGCTTTCGGACTGGTGAACTTTCCGCAACCCCATCCGGAACCAAGCTCTAACAAGGCAAATCAGGCAGGGACGGCCTAGACGGCCGCCCCTGTTTGCGGCGTTAACCTCTTAGGGAGAACTACATGAAACATATAATATTACTAGGGACTATCATATTGTTTTGTTCTCTCGCGCAAGCAAAAGAATATCCCGAAGTCACCTTAGAAGAATTACTATCCGCTTCACAGCTAGAAGCTCTGAGTGTCTCCAAAATGAGTGATGCGCAAAAAGAAACGCTTCGAATGGCACTAATAAACACCTATTCGAATGGATATGAAGCAGGTAGGAAAAAAGGCATTGAGCAGACAGTTGCTTATCAGCAACAGAACGCTGCCCCAGGAAATACAATTGAGAGCCAAATTGATGGTGACTTCGATGGATTTGAAGGAGAATCCATTATCAAGTTAATGAATGGCCAAATTTGGCAACAAACCGAATATTGGTATCACTATCACTACTCATTTATGCCAAAGGTAATAATCTTTAAGTCTGGCGGTGGCTATAAAATGAAAGTAGATGGCATTGATAAAGCTGTTGGTGTCACGCTTCTAAACTAAGGCATAACAAGGCGCTCAAGCAAAGACGCGCTCACGTGCGCCGCTTAGCTTGGCATTATGTGTCGGGGAATTTATTCACTTCGAAGATGAAAATTATCGAATAAGTGATGATCGAGAGTAGATTCAATTCGATATAG
>JALRIU010000284.1 GCA_023255355.1 Pseudomonadales bacterium
ATTGCAGCCAATATATCTGCCGAACAGATTATTGGTATGTCTGGGTCAGGCTATGCCATAGGTTTAGCGATTGCATCTTATGAATGGATAGCCGCAGTAACACTTCTTATTGTCGGCAAATATTTTCTGCCCATATTTTTAAAACGTGGCATTTACACCATGCCCCAGTTTTTAGAACAGCGCTACGATCACCGAGTCAGAACCGTAATGGCAACGTTTTGGCTTGGCGTATATATATTCGTCAACCTAACCTCAATTCTTTGGCTAGGTGCCCAAGCAATCAATACCGTTGGCGGTATCGACATTGACACTGGGCTGATTGTTTTAGGGCTATTTGCCCTCGCCTATTCACTTTATGGCGGCTTAAAAGCGGTGGCGTTTACCGACATTATCCAGGTCATTCTGCTCATTGTTGGAGGCTTAATTATCTCGGGTTTGTTACTCGACAAAGTGTCAGACGGCGCAGGAATTCTAGCGGGATTTGAAATCCTTCAGCAAAAAGCCCCTGAAAAATTCGACATGATCTTAAGCAGAGATAATGAGCACTATGCTAGCCTGCCAGGCATATCAGTGGTACTCGGTGGCATGTGGATTATGCACCTTTCCTACTGGGGTTTTAATCAATACATCATTCAACGAGCTCTTGCTGCGAAAAGTATCCGCGAAGCCCAAAAAGGAATGACCTTTGCTGCCGTTCTGAAAGTTCTAATGCCTATCATCGTAGTGTTACCAGGCTTGGCACTATTTGTACTGGATGGTGATTTGAGCAAACCTGACCTCGCTTACCCTACTGCCATGACCATCTGACCCGCTGGTATAAAAGGACTAGTGTTTGCAGCCTTATTAGCTGCCATTATTTCTTCCTTAGCATCTATGGTTAATAGCATTTCAACCTTGTTTACTTTGGACATTCACCCATCGCTTAACATGCGACATATCAAAGATGACCCAGTGATGACAGGTCGTGTGGTAGCCCTCGTAGCAATGCTAGTAGCCATGTTAACCGCGAGACCATTACTAGGCAGTTTTGATCAGGCATTTCAGTATATCCAGGAGTTCACAGGCTTTTTTACCCCGGGTATTTGTGTACTTTTCTTTATGGGTGTTTTCTGGAAAAAAACCACAGCCAACGGTGCACTAGCCGCGGCGATTGGATCTGCAGTTTTATCTTTTGCCTTCAAGATGTTAATGCCTGAGCTACCTTTCATCGACCGCGTGGGTATTGTTTTTATAAGCTGTATCGCCCTTGCAGCAGTAATTTCATTACTAGAAAATCGCGATCAAGTTGGTGCCGTTGATCTTCAGGATATCGATTTCAAAACAACCACAGGATTTAATACTGTTTCAGCAGCAGTGATTGTTTTAGTTGGTGCACTTTACGCTACCTGGTGGTAATTACCAGGGCAGCTCACTACCATCCCAGCTCCAAAAACGCCCGCTCAACGCGGGCGTTAATGTTTCGATAACATCAATCAATAAACTTGCGGTTTTAGCTGGACTAAAAAGTTTTTCAGCAGGCACATTGCTTTGAAAAGGCTTAGATAATTCTGTATCTGTCGTCCCGGGATGGAGACTTGCCACGCAAACATTAGGCATCTTTCGCTGCCATTCAATCGCTATGGTTTTAAGACTCATATTTAAAGCAGCTTTTGAGGCTCTATAGCTTACCCAACCGCCTAATTGGTTATCTGAAATACTGCCAACCTTCGCTGAAACAGTTGCAAATACCGCCCCAGCTACGCCTTTGAAATTAGCGTTAATATACTTTGCTAACAATAATGTCGGCGTGACATTGACCTGCATATTAATGTTAAAAAACTCAGTATCGAAACGTTGAACTGTCTTTTCCGGGCCGTGCTGGGCATCATGTAACATGCCAACAGCATTTATACACCAGTTTAGTTGCCCTACTCGATTTAGGAGCGATTTAATTTGACTATCTGAACAGGGATCAAGTTCGTACCAGCTAAGTTTGTGATGCGAAAACGTAGGCGTTGTTGCGTGGTAAGTCGCATGAATAGAACTAACTTTTGCATCTGTACACAAGGCCTGTAAGATTGCGCCGCCAATACCGCCGCTACCTCCTACAATAAGAACGTTCATGGATGCTCCAAACAGCTATTGCAGCTGTATAACTTGGCAAAACGACGCTTAGCCCACCAAGTATAAATACTATCAACAAGCGTTTTAATAAACGGCCATCTTAGAGGCTTTAACACCCAGCCAACAGATGTATGGGACCATGCCCTAACTGAGGCGTCTGCGCCTTTTAACCAATTACCTGCAGCATTTATATGTAGTTCTTGTAACAAGATCTCTTTGGTAAAGGGTAATTCAGATTCGTCTATTTGGTGAATATCAATAAATTCCAACTGACCGCTCTGCAGACGCTTAAGCCAGCCGATTTCATGACTACAAAGCGGGCATTTTCCATCGAAATAAAGAATATCAGTCATAATAACTCCTTTACCTTTATACGACTGGCGGATTTAAACAGTTGCGCGAATTTATGCAGTTAGTAAACTAGACCAGTCAAACAAAAATAAGGATAAAGCGATGGATGTGTTGAACGATTTTCTTTTATTACTGGATAGCTTCTTAGGTTCTGCAGCTTGGTTCCCCTATGTTCTTTTAGGCACTGGCTTGTTCTTTACAATTTACCTGGGCTTTCCGCAAATACGCTATTTCAAGCATGCCTGGAAGGTTGTCAGTGGCAAATATGATCGCAAAGGTGATGAAGGCGACACCTCGCATTTCCAAGCACTAGCAACCGCGCTATCAGGTACAGTGGGTACCGGCAATATTGGTGGTGTAGCGTTGGCGTTGCACATAGGCGGGCCGGCAGCACTTTTTTGGATGTGGATGACAGCATTCATGGGTATGACTACCAAGTTTGTCGAAGTGACCTTATCGCACAAATATCGTGAAAAAACCTCCGACGGCACGATGGCCGGTGGCCCCATGTATTTTATGGATAAGGGCCTCAACATGAAATGGATGGGGATATTGTTTGCTATTGCCACCGTAGCCTCGTCTTTTGGTACGGGTAATCTCCCACAAATTAACAACATCGCCCAGGCGATGAATGCAACTTTTGATATCCCGCATGCCTTAACAGGCGGGGTGATGGCGGTTCTATTAGCTCTGGTTATTATCGGCGGCATCACCCGAATAGCCGCTGTTACATCTAAGCTTGTTCCAACAATGTCGGTTATTTATCTTGTTGGCGCGTTAAGCGTTATTCTCTATAACATAGAGAACGTTATTCCATCTTTAGTTGCTATATTTTCTGATGCATTTACCGGCTCATCTGCCGTTGGCGGTTTTTTAGGTGCTAGTTTTGCGTATGCTTTTAACAAAGGTGTCGGCCGAGGGCTCTTCTCAAACGAGGCTGGCCAGGGCTCTGCACCTATCGCTCACGCTTCAGCAAGAGCGCATGAACCAGTGTCAGAAGGCATGGTGTCTATCTTAGAGCCATTTATTGATACGATTATTATTTGTACTATTACCGGCTTGGTCATCATGTCATCAGGCGTTTGGACTGAAAAGTTTGAAAACCAATTCCAACGCAGTGATATGGTGTTTTTACAAGGTAATTACAGCGACGCCAATACCGATCATGTGCGTGAACTTTCAAGCTTTATTAACGGTACTGGCAAATCCTCCGTTGAACCCTACAATGGCCGCCTGCAGATTATCGACGGCAAAGCCGTACAAAATGATTTCACAGTGATAAATGCACGCTCTGTTGCTGAAGATGTGCATTTTGATATTAGCGCTATTACCCAGTTTAATGGTTTTATCGAAATCAAAGATGGCCAGCTGGTAGACAACCGAATACTCGTTTCTGGCAAATCATTAATTCACTCAGCTGAATTAACAACTGAAGCTTTTACTCGTGGTTTCTTGGGTGATTCAGGACGTTATGTGGTAGCGATTGGCTTATTATTATTTGCCTTCTCAACAGCAATAGCTTGGTCATACTACGGCGATCGCGCCATGACATATTTGATGGGTGCAAAATCTGTCATCGGTTATCGGATAGTCTACGTAGCTGGTTTCTTTTGGGCCTCATTCTCAGACACGACCCTCATTTGGAATGTCGCTGCGGTAACCATCGTAATAATGACCCTGCCCAACCTGTTGGGTATTTTACTACTCCGCAAAGAAATGAAACAAGAAGTCGATAAATACTGGCAAGAGTTTAAAGGCTAATATCGCCCATCCATTGGAGCAGCATTCGCTGCTCCAATCGTTTTATAATCGGCTAAAACTCACTACAAATTTTGCTCCGCCCAGATGACTTTTTTCCAGGGCCAAATGCCCTTTCATACTCGCGACGATATCAGCCACCATGGCAAGTCCAATACCATGCCCACTTTGGTACTGATCAGCACGCACACCTCGCTGAGTAATTTCTTGCAACATATTGGTGTCGATGCCCTCACCATCATCATCGACTGACATGATTAGCTCGTTTTCAACCATCTTAAAATCCACTGCAACATGCGAGCGACAAGCTTTAAATGCGTTATCGAGTAAATTACCGAGCAACTCTAACAAATCTCTCTCATCCCCAAGTACAAAGCCCTCTGCCAATCCATGCATAACGGTTGTAATCTGTCGATCTGCATAGACCTTTTGCATGGTGCTAATAACTCGCTGACATAAAACCACTAAATCAACCTTCTGGCCGCTAAACGCTATATGTTGTATGGCAGCTTTTTGAAGTTGATAGTCGATAATTTCTTGCATTTGCTTGATCGACAATTCAAAACGCTCCCGATCATTATTTGCAAGTTGGTTGATATCTCCGCGCAACACTGAAAGCGGAGTTTTTAGACTATGGGCAAGATCAGCCAGCGCCTTGCGATAACGCTGCCGTTGTGCCTGTTCATTCTGTAACAAGCGATTGATAGCTGAAATAAGGCCGTTTAATTCTTTGGGATACTCTCCTGTGATTTGCTCAGTTTTGCCCTCTTCAACTGCATCAAGTTGCTCAATCACAAGACCTATGGGCCTAAGCCCCCAGCGCACAATGACCAATAACAAACCCAATAAGATTAAGGCACTGATTAACAAACCATAACGCAGTATGCTCATAAATGCATGTAGACGCTCATTAAGCACATTACCTCGTTGAAACACATGAAATACTAAGGCAACTTGTTGACCGTCGGGTAACTCCCATATCACCGGTCTGAAATAATGAGCAAATTTATTTTCCCAACGATAATAATCTTCACCAAACTGAATTTCGCCCTGACTAAAGAAGACATTCGGAAGGGTGCTGGACACAGCCGAATCTGAACGCCAAAATTCGCGTCCGGCTAGATCAGCGATCACAGCATAGGTACCTGATTGTGGTTGACTTAGATCTGGCTCTTCTAGGATAGGCGCCATATTCAACATCCCATCGGGCGCGATCTCGGCATTAGCCATCATGTGATAGACAGTTAACTGCATGCTTTGGCGCTGGGCTATTCTGGCGGCTTTCTGAGTAGCCATATGAAAGCCTAGCCCCAATGTCCCCAGAAGAATGGGAATCAAAAGCAAACCTGCGATCAAAAGACGACGATTGATCGACCAAGATGTAGGTCTAAAGCTCAAAACGATACCCCTGGCCACGCAAGGTTGCTATAGGTTTTCTTGAACCATCAGGGTCAATCTTTTTGCGAAGACGGCCAACAAACACTTCAATAACGTTGCTATCTCGATCAAAATCTTGATCATATAAGTGATCAGTTAATTCTCCCTTAGATATCACCTTGCCCGGATGATGCGCAAAATATAACAGGGTATTGTATTCATAACTGGTCAAGGTAAGCCTTTGGCCGCTCAAGCTAACTGATTGACTATGAGGGTCAATCACAAGCTCACCATAGTTTAGCGTGGACTGGCTAAAACCTGCAGAGCGTCTAATGACAGCCTGCAATCGAGCTTTAAGTTCAGGCATATCAAAGGGTT
>JALRIU010000294.1 GCA_023255355.1 Pseudomonadales bacterium
CCGCCTCCCCAAATATCCATAAATACTCGTGCCGCGTCTTCGTTACGACCATCGGCGATTGCATCAAAATGAGGTTGCATTTGTGCAAGGTAATCATCAAGTAACGGTCGATTATCTTGTCCCGCAATAGCCAATAAAATGGGCTCAGCTAATGATAAGGTACGAATATTTTCTGGGTGGCGAGTGGCGTAATCTAGGGCGATGATACCACCATAACTATGCCCGATAAGATCAACTTGTTGGTCATTAATAATGTCAGCGGTTATGGCTACTGCGCTATTTCGCATCAATGTAGGTTCTGTCCAAGGGGCGCTTTTGCCATGTCCTGGCCAATCTGGTGCGATGATGGAAGCTTCTTCAGCTAAACATGCTGCCAAACCTTTAAAACCAGCTGCCCGGCCTAGAGAGCAATGCAAAGCAACGACCTTACGTGGTCCATTGCCAAGTGTTTCAATATGTATATTTGAGTGTGCCATGTATCAGTTTTTAATATTTATCTAAGCGTTAACTATCGAAATGAGGCCTTAGCTCTCGGATGTTTGCATGCTAAGATAAACATTCTTTCTTTTAAATACTACCTTCGTATAGATGCAATTTAAGCCGCACTTTCCTTTAACTAAATTTGCTGGCTGGTTAGCTGTCATAATGATGCTGTGCCAGTTGCTGTCCGTCTTATCTCTAGTGAATATTACTTTGGTAACGATATTGGGTTGGCTGACGCTATTTGCGATGTGGCCCTCGCTTAGAAAGTCAGCTCAACGCCAGAGTATCATTATGTTTTGTCTTGGCGTGTTGGGCATAGGCTATGCCTATACTCAGCAACAGTCTATCGACTGGCTTAATGTGTTTGCTCGCAATGTGCCATTGATGTCGATGTTTGTAGCGATATCTTTTTTGTCGTTGACCAATATTCCCGATACTGAAGAGCAATTACCGCGAGGCGATCGCGCGATTGCACTGACCTCGTTAGGTACCAATGTGCTAGGTGCGATCATTAATCTCTCGGTTGTTTTTGTGTTTGGTGATCGACTCAAACGCAACGGCACATTAAGTGATGGTCAATTAAAAGTGCTGGCACGCTGTTTTTCTCTCGCAGCGTGGTGGTCACCATTTTTTATTGCTACTGGTGTGGCGATAATTTATGCGCCTGGTATGGATTGGAAGTCAACCATGCTGCCTGGCGTTATTATGGCAATATTAGGCATGATTTTTACTTTCTTTGATGTAAGAAGCGCGGATAAAGATACCTTTTATGGTTATCCCATTAAGCTTGAAAGTCTTGTCATTCCTGTCTGTTTGGCGATTTCAGTGCTGTTGGTTCACCAACTTTTACCCACAGTGAGTATGGTTGTCTTGATAAGTGTTTTATCGCTTATCGGGGCTTTTGTATTCATGAAGCAACGCCCTCGGCGAGCCACCTTAAAAGAATTTATTGATAACAAACTACTTACCGCGGGAACCCAATTCGCATTGTTTTTGGCAGCAGGGGTTTTCTCCTCTGGGATCAGTGCGCTGCTAGCGCTATGGCCTAATTTAATTGATCTTAAAGAATATGTGTTCGATACCAGCTTATTTGCTATGTGCAGCGGGGCTATGATTTTCGTAGGGATATTGGGTGTTCATCCGGTTATTAGTATTGCAATTATTAGCCCATTGCTTTTGCCGCTTGAGCCAAACAGCACAAGCCTTGGTTTTATGTTTTTGACAACTTGGGCAATCGCAACGGGGTCTAGCCCGTTAAGTGGTACAGGACTAGTAATGTCAGGGCGTTATGCGGCATCGTCGCGGCAAATTTTGCGAAATAACTGGCATTATGCAATCATCATGTGGTTATTAGCATGCGGATTAAATGAGTTGATGTTTCATACTTTAAAGTGATGTTATAGCTGAAATACTCAATACGACGCTTTTGTAAATGCAGGAAACGATTACTAGGAATGCACAAGTGGCAGAAAAAAAAACAACGACAAAACTCGCTCAAAGTATGGCTGACTATCGCACGCCATCGATTAAAAGGCAGTGGTACGTGGCGGGTCGCCTTGAAGAGTTTGGCGAAGACCTACAAGAAATTGTCATCATGAATCGCTCTTTGGTGAGGTATAGAACCTCTTCGGGCGAACCAGTGCTTATGCAAAACCGCTGCCCGCATCGGTCCTATCCACTATCAGAAAGTATTCGCGAGGGCGATAACATTCGTTGCCGTTACCATGGGGCTACATTTGATTCTGATGGTGTCTTCGTCCGTGTGCCCTCGCAGGATATTTGTCCAAAGAGCGGGCTGCGCAAGTATCCTGTTGTTGAGATTGGTCCATTTGTTTGGGTATGGATGGCTAATGAGTCTCCAGATTATTCTCTTTTGCCGGAGCTACCTTATACGCAAGGTGATTGGAAGCTCATCATCGGTCGCTTTGATGTGCCTGGTAACATCATGTTTATGGCTGAAAACCTCTGTGATTTATCGCATTTGCCGTATCTGCATGAAAAAACGCTCGGTTATCCACCAGAGTTTGCCAAAGAGCAACTGGAAATCAGACAGGTAGGAAATGGCCTTGAATACGAGCGTAAAATTTCAGGGCAGTACTACCATAAAACCGTATTTTTTAGTCAAGAAACGAGTGATCTTATCGACCCTTGTAGCTACAGCATGTCTAACATCGGGTATTTTAAATCGACCGCGCTCAACTATTCGTACGTTAGATTAATGATTGACCCGGCTGACGTTGCAAAATATCCAGGACTCCAAGAGGAGTACGGGTTTATTATTTCTCATTATTTAACGCCAGAGACAGATAAAACGACCCACTATTATTGGTTGTTAGCCCGCAACTACGACATGGATAAAACATCAGTTGATCAGCAACTAGAATCGGGCATTACGGCGGCCTTTATGGAAGACATTGAAACGACGCAGTTGTTGCAAGATATGATGGAAAAGGACCATGAGCCTTATCGTGAAGTCATTTTTGGTGGAGACAAAGTCGCGGTGATGATGCGTCGTATCGTCAAACAGCTAGCTGATCAGGAAGCCAAAGACAAGGTGACGCAGTGAGTTTAGCTTGCTAACGATAAGTGTTTTAGGTAGCGGCTGGCTTGGTTTGCCTCTGATCCAATCTTTACTGGGGCAGGG
>JALRIU010000173.1 GCA_023255355.1 Pseudomonadales bacterium
ATTGGCGGTGTGGTAGTGAATCGAGTATTTCCTAATGGCGCAGCCGCAAAAGCGGGTTTACTTGGCGGTGATGTCATTACCTTGATTAACAATAGACCGATACAGAATGTGGCTGACTTCCAGCAAGTTGTTGCAAGTTTGCCATCTGGAAGAGCCGTACCTATGCGTATTATTCGTAATGGCCGGGCAGGATTTGTTGCACTGCGCATCGACGATTAATTAAATTCAATGGGGTGCAGCAATGCGCCCCCGATATATTCAAAATTTTGAATCACAGTTTTTCAGCTAAATGACGTCCATACAAGGTAAAACGGACGACTTTTCTAACATCTGCATGCTATAATGCGCGCCTTTTATTATGGGCGCCCCAGAGGCAAACTTCATATTTTTTTAAGGTGTTTTGAGTGTCTGATCTAAGTCACATCCGCAATTTTTCAATTATTGCTCACATTGACCACGGTAAATCGACAATTGCCGATCGTTTTATTCAAGTCTGTGGTGGTTTATCTGAACGTGAGATGGCGGCACAAGTGCTCGATAGTATGGACCTTGAGCGCGAGCGTGGCATTACCATTAAAGCGCAAAGCGTCACTCTTAATTACGATGCTCGCGATGGCAAGACATATCAGCTCAACTTTATTGATACGCCAGGACACGTTGACTTTTCCTATGAGGTGTCACGGTCTCTTGCAGCGTGTGAAGGGGCGCTTTTGGTCGTAGATGCTGCGCAGGGTGTCGAAGCCCAATCGGTTGCCAATTGCTACACAGCGATTGAACAAGGCTTAGAGGTGATTCCGGTTTTGAATAAGATGGATCTTCCTCAAGCTGAGCCAGAGCGGGTTGCTGCTGAAATTGAAGATATCATTGGTATCGCTGCTACCAATGCAGTGAAATGTTCCGCCAAATCAGGTTTAGGTATCGAAGATGTCCTCGAGGATCTTGTTGCCAAAGTGCCGCCGCCAGTGGGTGATATCGATGCGCCTTTCCAGGCGCTAATTATTGATTCTTGGTTTGATAATTACCTTGGCATTGTGTCACTTGTGCGGGTTAAGCAAGGTAGCTTAACTAAGAAAGATAAGATCATGGCTAAAACACTCGGCAAAGCACATTTAGTGGATGCGGTCGGTGTTTTTACCCCTAAGTTGACCCATACCGAAAGTTTAAAAGCTGGTGAAGTAGGCTTTGTCATTGCCGGTATTAAAGATATTCATGGTGCACCTGTTGGTGATACCTTTATTCACGCTAATCAACCTGATGTGGCTGCACTGCCAGGCTTCCAAAAAGTTAAGCCACAGGTTTATGCTGGCTTGTTCCCGGTCAGCGCTGACGATTTTGAAGATTTTCGTGATGCGCTAGAAAAATTATCCCTTAATGACGCTTCATTATTTTATGAGCCAGAAAGTTCTGATGCTTTGGGTTTTGGTTTCCGTTGCGGATTCCTTGGTATGTTGCACATGGAGATTATCCAAGAACGCTTGGAGCGGGAATACAATCTGGATTTGATTACCACTGCGCCTACAGTGGTTTACGAAGTTGTTAAAAACGGTGGTGAAGTTATTTTGGTGGATAACCCATCGAAATTACCTGATGGCGGGGTCATTCAAGAAATCCGTGAACCCATATGTGAGGCAAATATCCTAGTTCCACAGGAATATCTTGGTGCAGTAATTACCTTATGTGTTGAAAAACGTGGCGTGCAGCGCGATCTTCAATTTATGGGGCGTCAAGTATCAGTGAGTTATTACTTGCCCATGAGTGAAGTGGTTTTGGCCACAACAGATAAAGATTTCAAGATCAAGAACGGTCTTGTGGTTCAGGGTACCACTGCGACGGTAAACGGCAATGATGTTTTGCTAGATACAGAAACAGATATTAATCACATCCTTAGTTTT
>JALRIU010000192.1 GCA_023255355.1 Pseudomonadales bacterium
AATGGCGCAAATTACTGGCCATAAGCCAGGTGTGGCTTATCACAAAATTATCAACGCACATATATATGAAAACCAAGTTGAGTTGATGCGTGATGTTCAGTTAAAGCGTGAGCCCTTCCCGTCTCCTCGGCTCACTATCAATCCAGCTATTAAAACCCTGCAGGACATTGAAACATGGGTTACAGCAGATGACTTTGTATTAGAAGGTTATCAGTGTCATGAACCTATTAAATATCCATTTGCGGTATAAGGAAATACGATGAAACCTATTACTCTTTCTGCCATTGTAGCCATGGCTACTAATCGAGTTATTGGTATCAACAATAGTTTGCCCTGGTATCTACCAAATGATTTGAAATATTTTAAAGCCGTCACAATGGGTAAGCCCGTGATCATGGGCCGTAAAACCTTTGAGTCCATTGGTAGGCCACTTCCTGGTCGTCCCAATATAGTTGTTACTACCAATCCTGAATATAGCGCTGAAGGTGTCACCGTGGTCACCAGTGTTGAAAAAGCGCGAGAAATTGCGGAAGGCCTTGTCCACATTAATGGCGGCAGTGAGGCCATGATAATTGGTGGAGAACAGATATATCGGCTCTTCATGCCCCAGCTTAATCGCTTGTATCTTACCGAAGTGCTTGCCAACGTTGATGGCGATGCTTGGTTTCCTGACTTTGAAGAAAAAGACTGGCTAGAAGAATCGTGCGAGTCTTATGAGGCTGAGGATCCCAACCCTTACAGCTATCGAATTCGCGTCCTAAATCGCAAATAAGTGTTACCTTTCGGTGTATTTGTTACCGAAAAAGCTTCTCATGGTAACACTCTAGTCAGATTTATAACTTAATTTGTATTATTGTTGATCGAGTACCAAATCTTACTTGAACAAATTGCAATCAATTCATAGAATCGACGATCATTGAAAAAGTTGTACTGCTTTTTTGGTAGTGCATCTTTCAATTGGTATGAACGTAACCGCCTCTGTGCGGATAATAACTAACGCTCCGATAGGAAAGTTAATTCTCATGAAAATGCATCGTTTAAATAAGGTCTTTTTGGCATGTGCTGCCTCTAGCGCTCTGCTAGTGACCGCAGCTGCTACCCAAGCAGATAACCTGCAAGCTGTTTTGAAAGTTGGCCAAGACCGCCATGAAGCAGCTAAAAAATCACAAGTACGCGTTGATCGTCTCGCTGACGAAACCCGCGATTTGTTAACTGATTACAAAACTGTAATGAAAGAAGTAGACGGTCTTAAAGTCTACAACGCTCGCCTAGAGCGCACTCTTGCTAAGCAAGAAGCGCGTTTGGCAAACCTAGAGAAATCAATCTCTGAGGTTAAAGTTATCCAACGTCAAGTTGACCCATTGTTGGTTAAGATGATGGATGGCCTTGAGCAGTTCATTGCGTTGGATATTCCTTTTGACGCAGATCGTCGTCAAGAAAACTTGGAACTTCTTCGTAGCAGCATGGATCGTTCTGATCTTTCTACTGCTGAAAAATTCCGCCAAGTTTTGGAAGCCTACAAAATCGAAAACGAATACGGCCGTATGTTGTCTACCGCTGAAACGACTATCAATATCGATGGTGTTGAACGTAACGTAACAACCCTACAAGTAGGTCGTGTGGCACTGGTTTATCAAACAGCTGACAAAGCTATGACAGGTATGTGGAACCAAAATACGCGTCAATGGGAGGCCCTTGACGGTGGTGAATACCAAAATGCTGTTGATAAGGCGATCAAAATTGCTAAGAAAGAAGCAGTTTACGATTTGTTAAAACTCCCAGTACTTCCACCGGAGGCTAAGTAATGAAACTGAATATTGCTAAGTCCATCGTTCTAGCCGGTGGCGTATTGTTAGCAGCTAGTGGTGCATTCGCACAAGAGCAATCTGCTAAATCACTCGACGAGTTGTTGGGTTTTGTTCAGCAAGGTCAAGTTGACGAAGCGAAAGACAATAAAGCACGCGAAGCGCGCTTTAATGCAGCTAAAGCTGACCAAGCTAAGATGTTACAAGCAGCTAAAGATGAGCGTACTCGTGAAGAGCAACGTTCTGCACGCTTGGAAAAACAATTTGAAGAAAACGAAAAGCGTCTTGCTGCAACTCAAAAACGTCTTCGTGACGAAATGGGTTCATTGCAAGAATTGTTCGGTCACATCACGTCTACCGCTGGTGATGCTCGTTCAAACTTTGAAACTTCATTGACCAGTGCACAGTTTAGCGGTCGTGGTGAGTTCTTATCAGCGCTTGTTGAAAAAATGAGCGGTGGTGAGCAATTGCCAAGTATCGAAGAGATCGAGCGCGTATGGTACTTGTTGTTGCAAGAAATGACTGAGTCAAGCCGCGTAGTGTCTTTCGATGCAACAATCGAAAAACCAAACGGCGACAAAGCAGATTCACGTGTCACACGTGTTGGTTTGTTCAACATCGTATCAGCTGAAGGTAACTACCTACAATTCGTTCCTGAAACTGGTTCATTGTCAGAATTGGCTCGTCAACCAGGTGTTACTGGTGAAGCAGCTGCTTTGACAAGTGCATCTTCTGTATCACCTTTCTATGTTGACCCTACTGGTGCAACAGGTGGTTCATTCTTGGCAG
>JALRIU010000197.1 GCA_023255355.1 Pseudomonadales bacterium
TTAAGGTATGCACCCTTAGCAGGGGTGTGGTTTCAGCCACTCACCCACTTCACCGAACAGGGCGGCATTATACAGATTTAACGCCTGATTTGAAGAGTAAAATTACTCTTTATTGCCTATATCGTCAGTTTTTTCTGTTTGGATACGCTGGTAAATTTCTTCACGGTGAACAGCAACATCTTTAGGGGCATTAACACCTAAACGAACTTGATTGCCTTTGACACCAAGGACCGTAACTGTAACCTCGTCACCAACCATCAATGTTTCGCCAATACGTCTTGTCAATATAAGCATCTTGTAATCCCTTAACTATCAGAGCCGTTGAATTTCGGATAATATTAGCACGGTTATACATAGCCTGCTGAATTTTATTCTTCTTCAGCGTCTTTATCTAATCCAAATGCTGTATGCAGAGTACGAACAGCTAATTCCAGGAACTTTTCATCGATGACCACTGAGATTTTAATCTCAGACGTTGTAATCAATTGAATGTTAACACCGACTTCAGATAAGGCTCGAAACATGGTCGCTGCAATACCTGCGTGTGAGCGCATGCCAACACCAACGATAGATACTTTGGCAATTTTGCCGTCGGTTTTAACTTCGCGTCCACCCAATTTAGCAACGTTTTCACCTACAATGGCTGCCGCTTTTTTGAGATCGTTGCGATGCACGGTAAATGTAATATCGGTTGTTTTATCTTCAGCGACGTTTTGAACAATCACGTCAACTTCGATATTGGCTTCGCTGACTGGACCTAATACCTTATAGGCCACACCTGGTTCATCAGGCACGCCTAATACAGTAACTTTTGCTTCATCACGGTTAAATGCAATACCTGCAACTGCTGGTGCTTCCATCTCGGACTCATCCTCTACACTAATTAATGTACCTGGGCCTTCTTTAAATGAATGCAATACACGAAGGGGTACTTTGTATTTACCGGCAAATTCGACTGAGCGAATCTGTAACACTTTCGAGCCAAGACTGGCCATCTCTAACATTTCTTCAAAGGTGATTTTTTCTAGTCTTCGAGCTGACTCTACCACGCGTGGGTCTGTGGTATAAACACCATCAACGTCAGTGTAAATTTGACACTCGTCAGCTTTGAGAGCCGCAGCCAGCGCCACACCAGTTGTATCTGATCCGCCACGACCAAGCGTGGTGATATTCCCATTCTCATCAACCCCTTGGAAACCGGCAACAATAACAACATTGCCAGCAGCAAGATCTGCACGTATACGGTGATCATCAATCTCACGAATACGGGCTTTCATATGCGAATCATCTGTTAAAATGCGAACCTGCGAACCATTATATGATTTTGCTGGCTGGCCACGCTTATGCAGCGCCATTGCCAACAAAGCCGTAGTAACCTGTTCACCTGTTGATACCAAAACATCCATTTCACGGGGCGTTGGAGTATCCATAATTTCGTTTGCTAGAGCAATTAAACGGTTGGTTTCTCCGCTCATTGCAGAAACAACCACTACGACTTGATGTCCATTGCTAACAAAGTTCGCTACTTTCTCAGCAACAGATTCTATACGCTCGATACTACCAACCGAAGTACCACCAAATTTTTGTACAATTAGACTCATGGGCTTTACATTTAGCTCCGTCGTGTCAAATAAAAAGGCGCGCAGTTTACTCCTGCCGCGCCTAAATTAAAAGTTTTCCGCTTAAATTATGACAGTTTTTGTGCAACCCAATCAGAAACTGAGGTTAGAGCAGCAGGTAGGGCTGAAATATCTGTACCACCGCCTTGTGCCATGTCGGGTCGACCACCGCCCTTTCCTCCTACTTGAGATGCTAAAAACGCCATCAATTCGCCCGCTTTCACTCGATCAGTAAGATCCTTGGTAACTCCAGTCACAATGGCAACTTTACCATCACTCGCTGTCGCTAAAACAACTACACCAGAACCCATTTTGTTCTTAACCTGATCAGCGGTATCACGCAGGGTTTTCGGATCGGCATCCTCTAAATTGATCGCTAACAATTTAACACCTGCCACATCGACTGCAGAACTCAAAATATCACTACCAGCACCCGAGGCGAGCTTAGCTTTTAATCGGCTTATTTCCTTTTCAAGCTCTCTATTTTCTAGACGCAAGGCAGAAACCTTATCGACAACATTATCGCTGTTAGCTTTGATCTCAAGACAAATATCACCAACGGTAGACTTCATTTTATCGAACAATGCCAAAGCGCCTAAGCCAGTTACAGCCTCGATACGGCGAACACCTGATGAAATTCCCGCCTCTGATGTGATGCGAAACAAACCGATATCACCGGTACGAGATACGTGGGTGCCACCACAAAGTTCTACTGAGTAGCCATCACCCATACTTAAAACCCTGACAACATCGCCATATTTCTCGCCAAAAAGAGCCATAGCACCGCGTTCACGGGCATCATCCATCTCGGTAATCACCGTCTCAACGGCAGTGTTGTTTAATATCTGCTGATTGACTTGAGCTTCGATTTGAGAAAGTTGTTCAGGCGTAACAGCCTCATAATGAGAAAAATCAAAACGTAGCTTGTCGGCATCGTTTAATGAACCTTTTTGAGCAACATGGTCACCAACAACATACCTAAGAGCAGCTTGCAACAAATGCGTTGCAGAGTGATTACGACGAATGCGAGCACGTAATCCATTGTCAATTTCACTATTTAATGTCTCACCTACAGTTATTTTGCCTTGGCTAACATAAACGTGGTGCAAGTGATTGCCTTGATGCTTAGTAGTATTACGAACCTCAAGCTTACAAGTATCGCCCAATAGATAGCCAGTATCTCCTACCTGACCACCTGATTCAGCATAAAAAGGCGTTTGATCCAATACTAGGACACCCTGTTCACCTTCGCTAAGCGAACTTACCGCATTTCCGTCAGCAAGCAGAAACGTCACTTTTCCAATACCAGTAATATCGGTATAGCCCGTAAAGTTAGTTTCTCCAGGAATCTCGAGATTATCGTTATAATCCATTGAGAAAGCGCCCGACTCTTGTGAGCGTTTACGTTGGGCAGCCATGGCGTGCTCATAACCCTCTAAATCGATCTTAAGATCACGCTCACGGGCTATATCGTTGGTAAGGTCAGTTGGAAAACCAAAGGTATCGTACAAGCGAAATACGACATCGCCAGGAATCGTATCGCCTTGCAGACCTTCGAGCGCTTCATTAAGTATGGCCATACCCTTATCAAGGGTCTTTGCAAATTGCTCTTCTTCAGTCTTAATCACTTTTTCAATAGCGGATTGCTGTTGACGTAATTCTGGGTAGGCATCACCCATCACATCTGCCAAAGAAGCAACCAATTTAAAAAAGAAACTGCCCTTGGCACCTAACTTATTACCATGACGAATTGCGCGTCGCATAATACGACGTAACACATAGCCACGCCCTTCATTACCCGGCAAAACTCCATCGATAATCAAAAATGAACACGAGCGAATATGGTCAGCAATTACACGTAATGATTTATCGTTTGCATCATTGGCACCGGTAACCTTTTGAGCTGCCGCCAACAAATATTGGAACAAATCGATTTCATAGTTACTGTGGACATGTTGCAACACCGCTGCGATACGTTCCAACCCCATACCAGTATCTACTGACGGTGCAGGAAGCGGCGCCATGACACCATCAGCACTACGATTGAACTGCATAAAAACATTATTCCAAATCTCGATAAAACGATCGCCGTCTTCTTCAGGGCTACCCGGAGGCCCGCCCCAAATATCTGCTCCGTGATCGTAAAAGATCTCAGAACAAGGACCGCATGGACCTGTATCACCCATAGACCAGAAATTATCGGAATTATATTTTTCGTCGCCTTTGTCACCTATGCGAATAATGCGTTCTTCTGGCAAGCCCACTTCATCTCGCCATATTGCAAAAGCCTCATCATCATCGATATATACTGTTGCGGTGAGTTTCGCTGCAGGAATTGCCAACCATTTTTCTGAAGTCAAAAATTCCCACGCATACAAAATAGCATCACGTTTAAAATAATCCCCAAAACTGAAATTACCCAACATTTCAAAAAATGT
>JALRIU010000057.1 GCA_023255355.1 Pseudomonadales bacterium
TTCAAAGCGCATCGAGCCATTGCGAACCATGGCGACTTTGGCATTGGCAGGAGGAATTTCAAAACGTTTCTCTACGTTGAAACCGAGGACACTGTTATACCACTCAATAGCCGCTTCAAGATCCGGCACATTAACCCCGCCATGATGAAAAGCAAAGCTAGGAATTGTCATTACTTGATCTCAGCAAAAGTTTCTGCGCACCAATCAGCGATAAAATCACGCGACATGGTGCCGTTATCTGCGCCGCAGTGTTCGGTTTCAAAATCTTTTTCGATGCTGAAAATCCGCA
Organism: Pseudomonadales bacterium; assembly: GCA_023255355.1. Taxonomy (GTDB): domain Bacteria; phylum Pseudomonadota; class Gammaproteobacteria; order Pseudomonadales; family JAHEIH01; genus JAHEIH01. The sequence goes on from JALRIU010000057.1 coordinate 290, forward strand.
TCTCGCGTTTGGTCGAATTGACCGCTTGATCATAGGATCGCTGTGCGTTGTAGGCTGGAATTTGTCTGTCACCAGCGCCATGGGTAATCAAAAATGGCATCCTCATTTTTTCGATTTGGCCATCAAGGGTGATATTAGGTACATAAGCCATAAAGTCATCCATATTATCCTTGCCCCAAACCCACATAACATGGTCCCAGTAGTGAGGCACAGGATTTTCGCCTTCGTTTTCTAAGCGTTGCTTTTGGCGTTCGCCCCATAAATGGTTGGCGCCTAATACACAGCAAAGGGCAAAGCGAGGCTCGTTCGATGCGACACGCGGTGCATAGTAGCCACCCAATGAAAGACCCGACATGCCAATTTTATTAGGAATGACATCTGATCGAGTAAGAAGATATTCTAGTGCAGGCGTGCCCCAGCGTTCAGCATCGTAAACCGCAGTAAGGCCTCGCTGACGGAGTGCCTGGCCGGTGCCAGGTTGATCGACAAATAAAACGTTAATACCACGTTTTAGCCAGGCATCACCGAAGCCCATGTCTATATGTTCTTTCATTGAATCGAGCCCATTACAGGAAACCACTGCAGGGCGAGGTGTGCCAGATCCATCGTGTAAAAATAGCGCAGGGTAAGAGCTGCCTTCATACGGAATTTCCACGAAATCAACGTGGCGTCCAGTCAGTTCACAGGCCTTTTTATAGAGGTCTAGACCTTTTTGATAGGCTTCCCAGCGTGGAGCGTAATCGCGTGATTGCATGCGTTCCGCGCACAAATAATAATTAGAGGCGCGCATGTACTTTGTTCCCGCAGACAAGGTGAAACCTCGTGCTTCATCGGCTGCAGCATTAGCACAAACCTTGTCAGCAACATTAATCCAGCTATCGAACAATCTCTCGGTACCTGCATCACCACCTTGTTCAGATGCTTCAACAATAGGGCGATTGGCTTCGTGCACTTCACCAATGTTGCCGCCGCCTAATAGGCAAATGTTAGTCGATAGGTTCCAAACATAGTTCTTGGGAAAGGGTTCGTACATAAAAATTCCTTACTATTCGGCGGTCCAGCCACCATCTAAAATCATACTTGTGCCAGTCATCAGTGAAGAAGCATCGCTAGCTAAAAATACCACTGCGCCCATTAAATCTTCTACCGTACCTAGGCGACCGAGTTTGATTTTGCTCAGGACGCTATCTAAAAAGGCTTTGTCTTCAAAGAAGGGCTTGGTCATAGGGGTTTCGATAAACGTCGGGCAAATAGTGTTACTACGTATGCCATATTTCGCTAAATCGAGGGCTACAGCTTTGTTCATGCCTTCAATTGCCCATTTCGATGCACAATAAAGGCTTCGATTAGGGCCTCCAACGTGGCCCATCTGTGATCCAATATGAATGAATGAGCCTTTAATACCCTCAGCAATCATGCGTTGGCTGGCCGCTTGAGTTGTAAAAAAGGCACTTTTAACGTTGAGGTCAAGAACCGCATCATAGTCATCTTCGCTGACTTCAGTTATGGCCTTGGGGCGGTTCGTGCCGGCGTTATTAATCACAATATGAAACGCAGGTTGGTCAGCAAAGAAAGCCTTAATGGCATTGATATCGCTTA
>JALRIU010000095.1 GCA_023255355.1 Pseudomonadales bacterium
CAGCAGCAGTTGAGAATTGATTTAATTGTAATCGCTCATCTGCAAGCGCAAGAAGATCAAACGCTTGCGGCAAAAATTCTGCATCAACATGTGTTGCGCTTTTAAGTAAATACTGCATTTCAGGGAGTGCCCAACCACTTCCGAGTGCTATAAACTGCTCTGCTTTTGGCAATACATCCTCATAGCGCGCGACACTAACCTCACTTACTTCATTGACGGCTGAGCCGTCGAAAGTAAATTCTGCCCAATACACCTCTCCCATTCGTGCATCGATGGCGATAACCAATGAAGCCGAGTAATTCAGGTTTAGTGTTCTGACGGCAGTATGAGCCATACCCAATAAACTGGGTACTGCAATAACGGGTTTATCGGTAGCGTAGGCAAGACCTTGCACGATACCAACTGCGATGCGCAATCCGGTAAACGAACCCGGTCCTGCGCCAAATGCAAATGCATCAACATCGGCAATATCAACATTAGCCTCTGCCAACAAGTCATCGACCATAGGCAGCATCTTGCGCGAATGCTCGCGAGGCGTCATCTCAATTTTTTGCCAACGTTTAGCTTCATGCCAAAGTGCGACGGAACAAGCCTCACAAGATGATTCAAGTGCAATGATTGTACTCATACCAGCTCTCTAAATTTAAAGGCGCAGTCTACCATATTCTGTTAACACACCGATGGCTTGGCTGTGATTTTTTGGTAGTGCCTAAATATAAGAACATAAACTTGAAAAAATATCGCTGACGACTAAAATTCACAAAAATATTAAGAAAATACTCCATCTATGCAAAAAAGTTCTATCACAAACACCCAACGAGCCACCATTAAATATGCGGCTTCGCTCGCCACAACTCTTGGCTTTTTGACTTTTTTTGTTATTGAAAACCTTAGATTATTATTGCTTTTTAAATTCAATATTTCAGCATTATATCCATTGCTCGCACTAGCAGTAGCTATTGTTTCAATTGCTGTATTACATATAAAAAAGTATCCCTTAGATTGGCTTGATATTACTCTTCTAATAATGATGGCTATCTATAACTCAGCACTTTTTATGAACGGATTTTATGCGATTTCGTCGCTAGTCATCGTTGGTTTTTTTATCATTGCAAGCCATCGCCCCTGGATTAAATACCTTGCTATCCCTACGCTGATTTCCGCAACAGTTAACGCCTATCTACAGTTTGATCAAGCCTTGTTTGAACTGGCGCTTCGTTTTATAGCCACGGCGGCAATTTTTTACGCCATGATGTTTAGCTATGTAAATAATGATTTTCGTCGAGACGACGCTGCCCTAGCTCAATATATGAGAATTCTGGCAGCTGGCAGTTTAATTTGGTACGTCGTCATTCTGATTTTGATCAGCGCTAATCTTATGCATAGCGATGCGACGCTTTTTCGCTATTTAATTGTCGCTAATGTGCTGCTTTATGTAGCGAATAGAAAATCATTTAGTCTTTTAAGTGCAATTGCCTTTTTTGTTATCACTGCTGTTTTTAGCATTATCGTTAGTCAAGAATTTAATCTGGTTGGGCTTGCCTATGCTGGCTCATCAGTGATTGTTGCCATCTTAATATTTCCGGTAAGAACGGCAATCTTTATGAGTTTAATCATATTTGCCATCAATGCGGTGCTATTTTTATCAAGCAAAAATCTTATGCATGATTATGTCATTCGCCATATTGAAGCATTATTCGCCATCTGTCTGATGCTTATTACCGTGCGCATCACCCACGCAAAAATTCTTAAAGAAGGCTATCAACAAATACATGAGTTTTTGCCAAACCGTAAAAGTGTTGTTTTGTTCACTAAAAACTTTATTTACGTTTCTTTGATATCACTTTTTTGTTTATTTATATCATTTACGCTTATCAACCCAGCAACCACTCCAGAACAAATCATTAAGTCGACGTTATTACTTATCGCAAGCACAAAAAACTTTGTGATCTGGATGAAAGTGATTATCGGTTCAAGCCTGACTATCACAGGATTGGTGACCAAAAGCCAAATAAACGCCGAAATAGCCCAACAAGCCATGCAAGCAGCTCAACAAGCCAACACAATAAAAACACAATTTTTGAGTAATATGAGCCACGAGATGCGCACCCCGCTCAATGGCATACTCGGCATCACACAGGTCATTGAGAATTATCAATTAAAGGATGAAAATCTTAATCAATGGTTCTCGATAATGAGGCAGTCTGCTCAGCGCCTTAATGCATTAGTCATGGACAGTCTAGATATTAGACGTATCGAGCAAGGTAAAATCCATATCGAATTAAAACGCTTTAATATCAAAAGAAGCCTAGAAAACCTTTGGCCGCTGCTTGAACTAAAAACGAACGAAAAAGACATTACGCTTAAGATCAATAATCAACTAAGTAACGATCTTGTTCTCATTGGTGACCCAGAACGGCTTTATCAAATCATTGAAAACCTTACCAGCAATGCGATCAAATTTACCGATCATGGCGAAGTTTCAGTAAGTTTAGAGTATGCCAATAATAAGTTACTCATTAAGGTAAGCGACACCGGTATTGGCATTGATAATAAAATGTTTGCAACCATATTTAATGCTTACCAACAATTGGACTCAGGTAATAAGAAACGCTATCAGGGCATCGGCGTTGGACTTACCATCGTTAAAGAATTAGTTGAACGAATGGGCGGGACAATTGAGGTATCTAGCGAACTAAATGTTGGTAGTATTTTTACTGTGGCATTACCTTTTGCAATCGCAAACCAAGTTCCATTCGACTTGGATCAAAACCTACAAGAAAAAGACTATCCAAAGGCCATTACAGATTAGCAAACTTACTCAATCTTGCCGATATATTCGGCCTACTGACACCGCTGCTTTGCGCATGCCAGGATAGGGGTACAGCGTAAATAAATCGCCATTGCGGCCAACTAGCCGTTTATTGATGCCGTGTTCATGAGCAAGCTCTGCCTGTGCCTCTAGGTGCTGGGTTTCACCGTGAACGGGTATCAAAACATTGGGTTTGATTGCATCGTACATATCTTTAAGTTCTTCTCGAGCAGGATGTCCCGATGCATGAATGGGTGCCTCGTTGTCTGAGTCCTGGATAACATTAACCCCTTTGAGCTGTAAAAGCCGGATAAGATTATCAACCTCGTGTTCGTTGCCTGGTATCACTCTAGAACTAAAGATAACGGTATCACCGGCACCAATATCAAATGCCCGGTGACTACCGCGACACAGACGCGATAAAACCGCCCCCTTTTCACCCTGACTTCCGGTAACGATCGCCAAAACTTCATTTTCAGGCAAATACCCCAGGTGAGCAGGCGGAATCATCTCTAGCTCATCTGGCCAAATACCTGCTAATTTTGCTGCACTATAAAAACGCTCTAGCGATCGACCCAGCAATGCCGGATATCGACCACACGCCTTAGCCACTTTAGCGAGCGTAACTAATCTTGCGATATTACTGCCAAAGCAAGTGACAACAACCCGGCCGGCTGCAGCGTTGACTAATTTTTTTAAACCCGCATAAAGCTCGCCTTCGGTATGGGAACGCCCATCAACCAAGGCATTTGTAGAATCACAAACCAAATAGTCAAAAGGCTGTTCCGCCAGGACAGCGAAATGCTGTTTATTAAATACCTTATCGAGCACCGGTTTGGCATCAAGTTTCCAATCGCCGCTATGAAAAACTCGCCCAAGTTTCGTCTCAATGACCAGACCATAGGATTGTGGCGTTGAGTGATTAACCCCTACCCATTGCAGGTCAAAATGTCCTAAGCGACATTTGGCGTCATGTGGTAACACGTGAACAGGCACAACGCCCAGCAGCCCCTGTTCAGCCAATTTTCGTTGTAGAATTTGTGCAGTAAATTCAGTGGCATAAACCGGGCAACGTAATTGTGGCCAAAGATAGGCAACGGCACCAACATGATCTTCATGGGCGTGCGTTATGACGAGACCTTGTAAAGACTCGCGTCGAGCAGCAATAAAACTCGGATCCGGATAAAATACCCGCTGGCCGACTTGATCGCGTTCAAAACCTATCCCGCAATCTACCATCAGCCACTGACCGTCGATGCCATATAGATTTAAATTAGCACCAATTTCTCCACAACCTCCAAGCGGCAAAAACCAGAAGTTTTCAGGCCCTGGAGTCAAATGACGATGCTGTTTTAACCAAGATGCAACCATGGAAATCCGTTCTCTTGATCGGCAACTATGACTTTAGCCAAATCAGGTAGAGCATTTTGAAGTACTGCCATCACACGCTCTTCACAATTATTTTTTTCACTGATATGTGACACCACCACCTGCTGGAGTTGCTCATAGGGGATATGCGACAGCAATGCAGCAGCCTGTTCATTATTGAGGTGACCCCAATCGCCGCCAACCCTTTTTTGCAGAGAATATGGATAAGGGCCTTTTCGGAGCATTTCGGTATCATGGTTAAATTCAAGCACCAAACCGTGACACGTTTTATAGTGCTCAATCACGTGATTAGAAAGGTGCCCCAAATCAGTGAGCACTCCTAAACGGTTCTGTTGGGCCTGAAAGATAAATTGTAGCGCTTCGCGCGAGTCGTGCGGCACCGAAATCGCTTTGACATCAATCTCACCAAACTGCAACTCTGCACCGCCGTGGATAATATTATAATGCGCCATCCGTGGAAGTTTTAGGGCTACCGAGGTACCGTGGCTCATATAAACAGGGATAGCGAAGGTACGAGCAAGTGATTCAACCCCTTTAGCATGATCGCTATGCTCGTGGGTGACCAAGATAGCCGTGATATCGCCTGGAACAAGATCTACACGGGCTAGACGTCGTTGCGTTTCACGCAAAGTAAAGCCGCAGTCTACCATGAGTAAAGTGCGGCCCTGGCGAACTAGGGTGCAGTTGCCGCGGCTTCCGCTCCCTAGCGAGGTATAGCTTATCACTAGGAGATATTGCTCTTGATTCTTTCCAACATAGTACGACGAATGTCTTCTGGGAAACCATCACGCTCTGATAACAACTCAATCGTCACAACGCCATCACGTAGTGGTTTTACGACCACCTGAAACTTTTCACCAAAGTATTCTGGCTGTTCGTCGCTACTGCTAAACAAACCGGCCCAAAAACCTTTTTCTTCTTCCTCTTCGCTCGGCTTAGGTTGATAGGTTACATAGTAACGGCCCTGTGAACGATCTTGATCATCAACTAAGAAATCAGCTTTTTTAAGAGCTAAACCCATACCAGCCCAGGCGCGGTTAAAGGGTAACTGTAACTCAACATAAGCAGGATAACGACCGTCATCGACCAATTTGACACGACTCACTTCGCTAATGCCTGCAGCCAATAATGATACCGATGCAGCCCCAGAATCTTGGGCTAAGAAATTAGCGATTTCCATCACCATCCAACGCTCACGTTCTTCGCTATCAGAGGGCGTCGCCCAATTGAGTTCAACAGTTTCCATAGACTGGCGATCAGCCGACTTTTGCTGCACATGGATTTCAGCTGTATTTGCCTGTACACCTGGCAGAATTTCAATTTGGTAGCGCTCAACCAATTCTTCATTGGTTTTGCTCATAAGCCAGTTTGTCTCAAGCGTACCCAAACGGCCATCAGCTTGTTGTAATGGCAAGCGGTTACCCTCAAAAAAGCCTCTCACTCTTGGCCATGCCTGACCTGTTGATAGTTCAACAACAATCCAGCTTTCACCATCCAGTGCTTGCACGCGAACAAACTGCTCAGCATCAGCCGTCACGATTGGATTTGGACGTAGCACCTCATCACCGATTGCCAACTGTCCTTCGACCTTGGGAGGCAATACATATAAATCATCAACTTTTGCCGTGCTCATACCTGGAGGTAATTGCAACTCCTCTAGCTCTTTAGCATCAACATAGTAGGCATTTTTTTCAGCAAACAATTTATCTATGTAAGGAATCTCTGGCATATCAGGCATTTCTGGCAAGTAAGAACATGCCGAAAGTAAGGCAGAGACAGGGATTAAGAGATCACGTAATTTCATTAATAGTTCCGTTTATATCAAACCACAGGCTACTAATGCAGCTTTAACCTGGGCATGAAATTTTTCTGATAACACTGTTAAAGGCAGACGGAGCGAATGCTCACATCGACCCATTTCAGCGACAGCCCATTTCACAGGAATGGGATTAGATTCAACAAATAATACTTTATGAAGATCGGCCACTTTAGCATTGAGAGAACGCGCCTCTTCCGCGTTGCCCGCAAGCGCAGCACGACAGATCGCTGCCATCTCGGCAGGCACAACGTTAGCCGTTACAGAAATATTGCCATGACCGCCTAGTAACATTAGCTCTACTGCAGTTGCGTCATCACCAGAGAATACCCTGGCTTTACCTTTACAGGCCTCGATAACAGCTGCTGCGCGCGCCATATCTCCAGTAGCCTCTTTAATACCTACAACATTATCGAACTCAACAATTCGAGCAACGGTTTCAGGCAACATATCACAGGCTGTTCGACCTGGCACATTGTAGAGAATCTGCGGAATATCAACTGCCTCAGAGATTGCTTTATGATGCAAATACAAACCTTCTTGAGTAGGTTTATTGTAATAGGGTGTCACCAGCAAACAAGCATCAGCACCAGCGTCTTTGGCAGCATGGGTAAGTTCGATAGCTTCAGCAGTGGAGTTTGCGCCTGTTCCAGCAATAACAGGTACGCGCCCTGCTGCACGTTTGACGGTAGCGGCAATTGCAGCTTTATGCTCAGCAACGCTCAGTGTGGCTGATTCACCAGTTGTACCAACTGCAACAATAGCATCTGTGCCCTGCGCTACGTGCCAATCAACCAATGCATCGAGTGCTGCCCAATCAATAGAGCCATCTACACACATTGGCGTAATCAAAGCGACCATACTGCCTTGAAACATCGTTTACTCCGAGTTAAAAATATAAAGACGTAATGTTACTCAGTTGACCGCCAAAAAGCCATGCGTAGACCCACTAAAGCGTCATTTAAATCACAAAAAAAGCCCCAATATGGACTTTATGTAACATTTAATAAGATTTGCGCTAGTCGTTGGCATTTGCCTATGCCAACATAAGTGCTTATCGGAGGACAACATGCTTAAAAAGTTCGTAAAAATGCTCTTGGTAAGCAGCCTATTTTTGGCCATTAGCTTTCCTAGCCAAGCTCAAATATTTATCCCAACAGGTAAGTTTTTACTAAGTGAGCCAACCAAACTTGATATTTTTCATACGGATCGGCAGCGTAAACTAATCGATGACCTCGCGCGTCGTAATTTGGGGACACCATTACGTGGCGACAAATCAAGCGATATTAGGACCCTGCAACGCCTTCTGGATAGCCAGCGCATAGCCATCGATGATACAGCAACACTGCAAGCTATGGGGGTCGCTCTGGGCGATCTGCTGGCTAAAGAAATGCACCTAGACTGGGTTATTTTTGAAGACAAAAACGGCCGCAATCGGGCCCTACGTTATAAGGACAGGCAAGAGGTTCTGTTCCCAATTACCATGATATCTCGCCGCGCAGAAGTCAGCGACACCCGCATAAGCGTCGATGTGCAAGCGGTTTTTGATAAGGCCGTCGAAAGCTATAGCCCCCTACTACCGAAACTACCTTACAGCGATTAAGACATATTTTAAGAGCGTGTTGCTTGGGCAATAGCCTCTACAGCACGCCATACGCGTAATGTGTTGCCAGCCATAATTTTGGCAATATCTTGCTCGCTGTAACCACGCTCAAGCAATTCGGCAATCAGATTTGGATAACCTGCCACATCTTTAAAATCTGCCGGCAATGAATCACCAACTCCGTCAAAATCAGTGCCAATTCCAACGTGGTCAGTACCTACTAATTTGACAACCCAATCTATATGGTCAGCAACGTCGGTAATCTTGGCAAATGGGTAGGGATTGGCTTGTCGAAATGCCTGCTCAAAAGCATCTGCTTGATCATCAGATAGCTCACCGAACTCTGCTTCGTGGGCTTTTTTAGCCTCGCTATAGCTCGCTGACCAATCGCGTGCTTTTTGAGTCAGAAAACCTGATCCAATATTGATCTGAATGACACCGCCCTTAGCCGCCAAAGCAGTAATCATCTCATCGCTCATATTTCGCTCCCACCCCGGCGTAAAGTGCCTAGCCGACGAATGGGTGGCAATAAGTGGGGCTCGGCTAATGGCTAGTACGTCATAAAACGCTTCATCGGAGACATGCGAAATATCAATCATGATACCGAGTTCATTCATCCGTTTGACCACTTCCTCACCGAAAGGGCTCAAGCCTTGCCACTGATGATTATCGTCATACGACGAATCACAAATTTGATTTGATTTAGAATGCGTCAACGTGATGTAACGCACGCCTCTGCGATGAAAGTGCTCAAGATTTTCAAGGGAATATTCAATTGCACTGCCGTTTTCGATACCTAGTGCCAAGCCAATATTACCGCTTTGCAATAAGCCTTCAGCTTGGGCAACCGAATTAACCATGACAAATTTATTGGGGGCGCGCGTTACCATCGCTTCGACAGAGTCGATCAATTGGTTAGCGAGCTGGGCTGCACCGCCCTCTTGTTCTTTGCTAGCCGGGATATAAATAGACATAAACGGCAGGTTCAAACCACCCTTTATGGCCCGCGGCGCATCAAAATCGCCACCTTCAGTTGCTTGAGTAACATCTACCCAATGCTCAGCGACACGATATGGAACATCGATATGGGTATCGATTAATAAATGCCGATCTGCAATATCATGCGCCGCAGGATTTGCAAAAACAGGTAAGGCTAAGCTCAACGCCACACCCTGCAATGAAAGCTTGAGCCGATACGTGTTCATTTTTTTGAACCGCCCATACAGTTGGGTGTGCTTGGCGCAGCATCGACCTTTTCCCATTCTTCTGGGGTATATAGATGGAGAGCTAGTGCATGAACACCGCCCGTTAATTCTGCAGCAAGACAACCGTATACTGCCTGATGACGCGCTACTTTTCGTTTATCGAGAAAGGTGTCACTAACCATCACAACTTTAAAATGAGTTTCAGAGTTGGGGGCAACATTATGGCCGTGGCTTTCATTAGCAACATCCATAAAAGTTGGTGAAAATTGGGCGGCTAATTTTGTCTCAATCGATGCTTGGATAGACATAGATACTCCTCTAAAAACATTAGCCTACCCTGCCATTACCGGACGAGCAAGCACTCAGCATGTTATTAAATGACTTAGTGATGATGACCACCATGGCCATGAGCATGACCGTGCTCTATTTCTTCAGCGGTAGCATCACGTACATCAAGTACATTTATTTTAAATGTAACTGTTTGACCCGCCAAAGGGTGATTAACATCAAGATCGACGTTGAATTTACCTACTTTTAAAATAGTCGCCGGCACAGGGCCGCTTTCGGTATTGATGTTAACTACAAGGCCTTTAGTGAGACGCTTAGGGGCATGTAATAAATGCTTAATGGGCACACGTGCCAGACGCGATTCGTCTCTGTGTCCGTAGCCCTCTTCTGGACTTAGCTCAACGGTAATTTCATCGCCACCCTTTTTACCTTGTAAGGCCTTTTCAATAGCGGGCATATTGTTGTTGTGGCCATGTAAATAAAGCTGTGGCTTATCAACATCACTTGCTTCGATCAACGTTCCTTGCGCATCCAATAATTGATAAGAAAATTGGACAACTTTGTTATCTTCGATATTCATATTCGACTCCTTTAAGACGAAAAAAAAGCGCCAATAGCGCTTTTTTTAAAATAAATCTAATAGCCCTATGCTAAAGCAGCAAGCACCTTAGAAGTGATTTCACTGACCGCACCAACACCTTCAATTTTATGGTATTGAGGACCTTCTAAATCCTTATAAAAACCAACCAATGGAGCTGTTTGATCATGGTAAACCTGCAAACGTTTACGGACGGTTTCTTCTTTATCATCTTCACGTTGAATGAGTTGATCGCCAGTCACATCATCCACACCGTCTTGCTTAGGAGGGTTGTAAATAACGTGATAAGTACGACCAGAATCTGGGTGAACTCGACGCCCAGACATACGCGAGACAATTTCTTCATCATCAACTGAGATTTCAAGAACATGATCGATAGTCACACCTGCATCCACCATAGCTTCAGCTTGAGGAATGGTACGAGGGAAACCATCAAACAAGAAACCGTTGCTGCAATCTGCTTGGCTAATACGGTCCTTTACTAGGCCAATAATAATATCATCGGATACTAAACCGCCTGCATCCATAATTTCTTTAGCAGCAAGACCAAGCGGTGTACCCGCCTTAACTGCAGCGCGAAGCATATCGCCAGTTGAAATTTGAGGAATACCGAACTTATCCATAATGCTTTGAGCCTGTGTGCCCTTACCGGCGCCCGGAGGGCCTAACAAAATCAAACGCATGTGCTGTGCTCCTTGAAAAAATGCAGCTATTTGCTGTCTATTAATAATAAATGGACGGACACAATACACATGCCTCGGACTAATGACAATAGGACTTTTGTCTCTATATTAAGTTTTTTGCATATAAAAAATGATTTAAGTCGCAAACCCTCTCGCCATCTAGTCCATGTTTGTTATGAAAAAACAATATCATGGACTGGGTCATTCACGTTTTTTTTGAGGTATAATAGCTAACTTTACTGCACACTAGGTATTCAAAAAAATGGCCCTAAATAGTATCGAAGAAATCATTGCAACTGCAGTTTCATTAAACTTTGGATTTTTTGGTGGAATATTTTCTCCT
>JALRIU010000128.1 GCA_023255355.1 Pseudomonadales bacterium
TAAACGTTAAATTATTTTTATCTGCGTCATAGGTTACCTTTACGCCACCAATCGGAGCTCCCGTGATTGGGTTTTTCATGTTATTGATTCGAGTTTGAAGTGTGGCAGCAAGTGTTGTGCCTTTATAATTTCCCTCAGGAATAATAATCGAAGCACTAACACCATCAACAACTACATTCACACGGTTTTCGCCACCAAGAGCAGATATGGAGAACGCCTGAGACATGTTCATTAATGCTTCACCACCAATGGCAATAGCTGGTTTTGAGACCAGGCCAGTTGCATTAGTGTAGCCTTCAACGCCGTCGCGAGGAAATCCAAGAATTTGAGCTGTGCCTTTGCCGATTTTATTAAACTCATATGTGGCATCATCAGTTTGATCACGGGCACCGGTTTCCGTGAGGCCATATCTACCTACTGCAACACTAGACTCATTTTGCGCAGAAGTTACGCCAACTGCCGAGTTTGCGCGCAAAGCCTCGCCTGTCGTACCACTCTTGATCACGAACTGATTTTGTACGGTATCATATTCAACTTTCATCCCGTAGCGCTTATTCTCCACACGCACTTCAGGACCGACGGGCACTAATGCATTGCCAACCAAGATTTCTTCGGTTTTTAGATCTATTTCCGCGTTATTACCAAATGCCTCTATTCCTAATGCGTTCTCACCAGCATCCAATTTCTTGCTATAGACTGTAAATAAATCGAAACCTACACCAGTACCCTTGCCTAGCTGCGAACTTTGGGCATCAAACGTCAAACGTTGGTTGGTTTCATCATATCCGATTTTGATTGCTGGGTCCCTATCATCAATCCAGTTTATGGTTTCAGTGGTCGGGTTTGCGACGAGACCGTACTCTGCCAAAGATGTTGTCGATGAAAATGCTTTAAAGGCCAAATCCGTATTAGCCACATCAGTAGTCCTCTTTGCAGAACCTTGTACTTCACGAATTACCAGTTTGTTGGAGTAAAATGTTTCGTTTACACCCTCAACTAAACCCTTTGTGTTTTCGAAATAGGCCTCAACGTGGTCGGATGGCTTTCCCAATATTGTAATTGCTGCTTCATCGGCATTCCCGGTGTCGACGATTGCAGTGTCGATAACCTTGTGGTTAAGAGTGATCACCGTTGTGCCAGAAACTTCTGTCGCACTCCGAATTGAAATTTCTCCAGACCCGACTTCTTCTATAAATTTCGTTGTGTCTCCAGTTACTGGGTTTTGTTGGAACCTTAATACTTCTAAGTCGCCCAAACCCGTCTCGGCAATAGTAATTTGAAGATATCCATCTGAGTCTTTCTTAATATTACTCAGAGTAGCTGCAACTTTATAATCATACGCTTTTACGTCAGGTGTGCCTCCCACGTTCGAATAAGCAACATACCGGCCCACGCCTGTGCCGCTATTAACTTGTGGATTGGTGTGCGTAAACTCAATTACATCGTACGCTGTTGGCATAGGTGCCGCCATGTCAATTACAGAACTCGCAATCTTTTTAAACATGCGACCACTAACATTCAGTTCTGCGGCCGCTCCTGCATCCTCCGACTTTGCTCCTGCCGCACTCTGAATCTTGGCATTCATTGCATTGGTTATTAATCGTTGCGCATGAACCAAAAAGTCATCGAGCTCTAGCCCCGCTTTTGCTTGAGCTTGCGTTGCAGCGATCGACCCTCCAGCTGCGTGCAAATCAACGGTGATTGGTGTCGCTAGGCCTTTTGCCTTACCGTCACCAGCAGGCTGTTTCAAATCAATCGTAAATGTGCTGTCTACGTTGTCTGTAAGTTGAATTTTTTTATCATCCCCAAATGCACTTCGAAGCGCAATCTGTACCGCCTCTGCGAGTTGTGTCCCATTGTAGGTACCAGGAGGGATATCAATAGATACGGGTCCGCTTTCATCAACGTCGACAAGTAAAAAGTCTTTGCCCCAAAATGTGCCTGGCGTTGGGTTTTCAACACCTTTTAACGCTTGGTACTCCATGGTTTTAGTAAACATCATCGGATCGGTTACAATTTCTACAGTTCGTCCGTCCCCTAGGTAAGAAGACAAGGACTGCCCCGTAATCATCGCGGGGGTGGATTTAACGGGCAAACCTAGATCATCAGCACGGTATAGCGGCGAGCCTTTACCCTCCAAGATATAGCCTGAGTCTTCTGGAGCAATTGTCTTTTGACCAAATTTATCAATAAATTGGGCATTTCCCTTAGCATCAGTTGCTCGCGCAAGTTCTGGCAGGAGTTCCTCGCCATCGACAAACATACGAGTATCATATTTGTAGGTTTGATCTGTTGCTATCGGGTCCTGCGTTTTGATATAAAAAACCGAGGCCGACTTGGGATTTCCTGCGCTGTCATAAATAGTCACAGATGAAGACGCAGAATACGTCGAAGGGTCATTTTGATCAAACTCTACTCCCTTTGCAATTACAGGGGCACTCGCTGGCAAATTGACGCCCACTTCGATATTTTCCGTTACTTTTGGGGCACCAAAGTCAGCACTCAGCACAAGCTTCTGCGATCCTAATAGTGTTTTATCAGAAATGTTTCCATCGCTGTCGACCGGATACCCCAATAGAGCCTGACCCGCACTGTCTACAATCTGACCATTGTCGCTTACATTGAAAGCGCCATTTCGTGTATACACAATTTGACCAGGATTACCCGCAGATTGCAGTGCAAAGAATCCTTGGCCGGAGATTGCCAGATCAAGAGTATTGGTTGATTGGGTAATATTACCTTGGGAAAACTGTTGAGTTATTGCTTTTGTTGCAGTTCCGGCACCGACCACATTTGTCTGCAAAGGTGTGGTGCCAAAAATATCACCAAATTCTGCCACACTCTTCTTAAAACCAGTGGATCCAACGTTTGCAATATTGTTTGAAGTAGTTGAAATTTCTGTTTGAGCGCCTTTTAAGCCGGTCAGTGCAGTGTAGAAAGACATTTCGTTCTCCCGTAAAACTCTTTTTCGCGAAGATCATGCAAAATGCATGCCAGATTTTATGTATCGATAATTATCTAAAATTAACGGCCGATGAGACATCAAACTCGCCAAAGCCTTCAACATTCAACAAAACTT
>JALRIU010000183.1 GCA_023255355.1 Pseudomonadales bacterium
TCTACAGTCTCACGACCTTTGACTGTTGACCAACTGATTTCGATACCAGACTTGGTAACTCCAGTTGCTCCTTCTAGCGAAGCCTTGAAGGAATCCCGTTCCTTCTCCAGCTGTTTGATTTGTGCGTCTAACTGTAAGTAATGCAGTGCGTGCTTGTCAACTTCTTCGTCCTCAATCACGACTTCACTAAGGACGATACGTTCTTTCTTAAGACCACCGCAACCCATCTGCTCTGTTGCATCGTAGTACTGGCAGTAGTCTTTGCAGAAACTTGCATCTTTCTCAGGCTCTGGCAATACTGTTGAAGCCTTTACTGATTCTAGCCACGCAAATGCTTCTAGTGCAATAGCCTCATCGTAAGGTTCCGTATGTACCTTGACATCCTTCTCGTTACCATCACGTGCTATTGCTACAAGGTTAACTGTCTTTACTTCGTAGCCATTCTTAGATAGCAAGTAGCCATAGACCTGTACCTGCCAACGCTGTTGGTTAGACGGAAAGTAACTAAGGTTCTTTACCTTGCTAGTCTTCCAGTCAATGACAGCACCAGCATTATTGAGATTGGTGACCGCTGTAGCGTCATAAGGTGCAATAAAATTATCTAGCATTTTAGAGCCGCAGGTCGTTTTTACACCGAGGGTACAAAATATATCCTTTTGGGCAATAGGTACCCCTAATAGTGTGCCATGCTCACCATTAGCAATGCGTTGATCCGCTTCTGCTGCTTGGCGTAATGCCTGCTCTTCGGTGACAGTTATATAGCTTTTATAGGTGCTATCTAATTGGTTGATTCTCGCAAGGAAGTGCTTGGTAATTTCAACGCTCGAAAATTGTTTGTCGCGCAAGCCCTGCGCGATTTGAGTAACAGTTAGCTGATGCATTCAGCAGTTCTCCTTTGCGCGGCTTTATTCAATAACTTTTGGAACAAGATATAACCCTTGTTCGGCGTTTGGTGCGATACTTTGGAAGAGCTCACGATGATTTATTTCAGTGACTTCATCGGTACGAAGTACTTGAATCGCATCTAGAGGATTCGACATCGGTGCAATGCCAGTAGTGTCGACCGCTTGCAATTGGTCAACAAGATCTAAAATTCGAGTAATGCGATCTGCAACATCGGCACTGTCGTTTTCAGAGATTGAGATGCGCGCGAGTTTTGCGAGGTTCTCGATCTCTTTTTTGTCTATAGTCATGGGGTCTCCAAGGTTGTTTGGGCGTGTCCCTAAGCGTAAAAAAGCGCTAATTTACCATAGTTCTGACTGCCTCTGAATCCCTGATTCATGTTGCAATGTCTAATATCACTATAAAAGTGCAATTTTTCAGGAAATTAGCCACACATTCTCAATAATTTCGTATAGAATCTTTTCTTTTAAAGACAATTAACTATCGCTGCGGCGTTGTTGGAGCAAATTTTAATGTTTAAGCGTTTACGAGGCATGTTTTCAAACGATCTTGCTATCGATTTGGGCACAGCAAATACACTCGTCTATGTCCGTGATCAGGGCATCGTTTTAGACGAACCTTCTGTGGTTGCTATCCGAATTCACAATGGTCAAAAAACAATTGAGGCAGTGGGTACTGAAGCTAAACGCATGTTGGGACGTACACCCGGCAATATCACAGCCATTCGCCCATTGAAAGATGGTGTTATTGCTGATTTCCAAGTGACAGAAAAAATGCTTCAGCACTTCATTGCCAAAGTGCATCAAAACAGTTTTATACGTCCAAGTCCTCGTGTCTTGATTTGTGTGCCATGTCAGTCAACTCAGGTTGAGCGTCGTGCTATTCGTGAGTCAGCTCTCAGTGCTGGTGCGCGTGAAGTACGGTTGATCGAAGAGCCGATGGCTGCAGCGATTGGTGCCGGCCTAGCTGTTGAAGAGGCGGGTGGATCAATGGTGGTTGATATTGGTGGTGGTACTACTGAGATCGCAATTATCTCACTCAATGGCGTTGTCTATTCAGAATCTGTGCGCGTCGGCGGTGATCGCTTTGATGAGGCCATTGTGGCATATGTGCGTCGCAATTATGGGTCGTTGATTGGTGATTCAACGGCTGAGCGAATTAAACAAGAAGTTGGCTGTGCTCACCCTTCTTGTGAACTCCGTGAAATTGATGTCCGTGGTCGTAATTTAGCAGAGGGTGTTCCCAAAGGTTTCACGTTACGTAGTGATGAAATCTACAATGCCTTGTTAGACCCCGTTACATCTATCGTCCAGTCTGTGAAAGGTGCATTAGAAAAGTCACCACCTGAATTGGCATCGGATATTGCTGAGAGTGGTATCGTGCTGACTGGTGGCGGTGCACTGTTGAGAGGTCTTGATGTGTTACTTACCGAAGAGACCGGCTTGCCAGTTATCGTTGCTGATGATCCTCTAACATGCGTTGCCCGCGGTGGTGGCAAGGCACTAGAAATTATGGATGCCCACAATATCGACTTGTTGTCGACTGAGTAATTTGGCGGCGGATCAGCATTATGAAGCCGCTATTCTTAAAAGGGCCTTCGCCATTTGCGAAGGCCCTTGTCTTTGCGTTATTTTCAATTTTCTTAATCATTGCTGATTATCGATTGGGATGGTTTTCGTCCCTGCGAAGTAGTTTTGCTGGGGTTATAACGCCAATTTATTGGGTGGTGGATGCGCCAAGTCAGCTAGCGGGTTGGCTGGATGAAACTTTTCAATCTCGTCGTGATTTGTTATCTGAAAATAGTGCGCTCCGAACTGAAAGTATCGCTTTAAGAGCTATGTCTCAGCGTTTGGCAGTACTTGAAGCAGAAAATGCTCAGTTAAGAGAGCTACTTAATTCTTCGGCACAGGTTAAAGGTAAGTTGCAGGTTGCAGAGCTGATTTCCATTTCCCCTGACCCAGATTATCACACGGTTATTATTAACCGAGGTGAAAACGATGGTGTCTTCAAAGGTCAGCCAGTGCTAGACGCTAAAGGGTTGATGGGTCAAGTTGTTGAAGTTCAGTCTCAATTTAGTCGAGTCATCTTGATTTCAGATGCAAGTCATA
>JALRIU010000276.1 GCA_023255355.1 Pseudomonadales bacterium
AATTCTTCAACGTATTCTGGCGTCTCAACCGCAAGATCATAGCGCAGGCCTGAGGCGATCAAAATGCGTTTAACCCCTTTGATATCTCGCGCTTTACGATAGAGATTAACCAACGGAGTTTGATCGGTATCGAGATTTTTACAGATGGTCGGATATATACAAGCTGGGCGTCGACAACTAGCTTCAATCTCTTTGCTTTTACACGCTAGTCGCCACATATTTGCGGTTGGACCGCCCAGGTCAGATATTGTGCCTGTAAATCCTGGGGTTTTATCGCGAATATTTTCAATTTCACGCAGAATGGAATCTTCCGAGCGACTTTGAATAATTCGGCCTTCGTGTTCGGTAATTGAACAGAACGAGCATCCACCAAAGCAACCGCGCATGATATTGACCGAAAAACGAATCATCTCAAACGCTGCATTTCGCGCATCGCCATACTTTGGATGGGGCACTCGCTGATAAGGAAGCTCAAAAACCGTATCTAATTCATCTGTTTCTAGAGGAATAGGCGGAGGGTTTTGCCATACAAAGCGTTTACCGTGTGCCTGAACGATAGCCCTTGCATTGCCTGGATTGGTTTCTAAATGGAATACTCTGGACGCATGGGCGTAAAGCACCTTGTCTTTGGCAACTTTTTCAAAAGGCGGCAATATAATAGTGGCTTCACGGTTTCGTTGTGCCAGCGTTTTCTTATCGAGGTCGATAATATTGACGACTTGTGTGTCGCTTTCTTGCTGAACTGGGGCAGGGTTAGCCTCCATGGCTTCATAGGGGTTCGGTATTGGATCAATTTTACCAATATTGTCTACGTACCTTGAATCAATATAAAAGCCCTCAGAGGGCAGCTGATTAAGGATGAACGAGGTGCCTCTCACATCTCGAATTTCGCTTGGTTTTTCGCCTCTTGCTATGCGATGGGTAACTTCAACTAGGGCGCGTTCTGCATTGCCGTAAATCAACAGATCGGCCTTGGCATCGATAAGCATGGAGCGACGAACTTTTTCACTCCAGTAATCATAGTGAGCTAGGCGGCGTAGCGAGGCTTCAATGCCTCCGAGAATAATTGGCACATCTTTGTAAGCTTCTCGACAACGTTGAGAATAGACTAGGGTGGCACGATCTGGTCGTTTACCACCAACATTACCAGGCGTGTAGGCATCATCGTGGCGCAGTTTTTTATCAGCCGTATAGCGGTTAATCATGGAGTCCATGTTGCCGGCGGTAATGCCAAAGTAGAGGTTCGGCTTGCCTAGCCGTTTAAAATCGCTAGCGTCTTGCCAAGTTGGCTGGTCAATAATACCCACGCGGTAACCTTGAGCTTCCAGAGTTCGACCAATTACCGCCATGCCAAAGCTTGGGTGATCGACATAGGCGTCACCGGTTACCACAATGATATCGCAACTATCCCAGCCCAAAGCATCCATTTCTTCACGTGTAGTGGGTAGGAAAGGCGCGCTGCCGTAGCATTCAGCCCAGTACTTATCGTAGGAAAACAGATGTTTTGAATTGTTCATTTCGCCACGGTGCCTTTTATGACCAGCTGAGCAGCGCCATTATTTGGCGCTGCTTCAAAGAAATGTCATTTTAACATTTAAAAGGCGAGCAACCCAGAGATTCTTATGAGTTACTTATGGTCGCAAAGTAGTTAATCGTCGTAGGCATGTTTTTTAAGAAAGATACCATCTTGGTCTTCCATTTCCTGCCAATCTTTTTCTCGGCGTTCACGTTCGCGCTTGTTAGCCTCTTTTACTAATTCCACATGGTCTTGGTTTTTCACTAAGCGTTGACGAAAATCTTCCATGCGTTCTAGTTTGTTAAAGTGGGTTGAGCGCTGCAGTAAATTGATGCACGAAGATAAATTGTGTACGGCGACAACGTATTTTTTTTCTAGTTCCGCCTCTTTGGCTAACTGATCATGCTGAAATACTTGAAGTTCTAGCATGGAATTTTGCAAATCAAACTTTATAGGTGATGAATCACGAGGTGAAATGGCCTTAGCTTCAATCATGTTGTTAAGTAATTTGCCCACCGTGCGTAAAGCGCCCCGAGCTTCGCTTAAACCTGACTTGGTGGTAGGGAAATCTGGCTCAAAGGGGTTGCCAACCTGCTCCTGCGTTGCACTGATCATAACTCGCGTTTGATCAATTCGCTCCATAAAGCTTTCATCGCGTGGACTGATGATTAATAGTTGCCGGTAAACGCCTAGTAATTTATGCAAAACAAGTAGTCTAAGCCTTGGCGTAAGGGCTTTTACTGCATCATCGACTAAAAGATCCTGCAGCATCGTGCTTCGCTGACGCAGCACTAATAATTGTCGTGCGCGTTCACGCCGACGTTTATCTGCTGCCTGTAGGATTGACGCAACAATGACCATCATCATAATCAATCCAAGGATAAAAACTGCAGTACTGATTGACATACTTCTCCAAAGCGTATGGTTAATTAGCAGTATAGTCGGCAGGTTTGGAAAACATTTTAAAAAAATGCACTTTTTTTTGGTTCTTACTTGACTCAGTGGCGGGGTAACCATAAAATGCGCGCCATCTTGATTGAAGCAGCGCTTGCGCTTATCAAGGGACTGCGTCCCCTTCGTCTAGTGGCCTAGGACATCGCCCTTTCACGGCGAGAACAGGGGTTCGAACCCCCTAGGGGACGCCACTCTTTCTTTTTTCATCAATGATTAAAATTTAGTCTCTACGCAATCTGTCTGATACCGCGATAGGATTGGGATAATTAAAGACTACAATATACGATGAAACCAAGAAGGTTATTATGGCGGTCGCTTGAATCAAGTGGGATGCTTCTTTGCCTATCAGGCTATTTTCAAAAGCAACATAGGCAATCAATAGCGAAAACTCACTGATTTGACCTAAGCGAAAGCCAACATCCCATGCCAAGCGATTATTTTCACTCAGTTTGCGCAACAAAAATCTAAATATCATCGGTTTTGCAGCGATCATCAAGGTGGATAATGCGATGGCCGGTATAATGATGCTTCCAAGAACCGTCAAATCAAACCTAGCACCGAGCGAGAAAAAGAAAAGAATCAAAAAGAAATCCCGCAGAGGTTTAAGATTAATCGCGATATATTGCGAAATTGGGCTACTGGCAAGGGTAATCCCAGCGATAAAGGCGCCAATTTCTGCTGATAATCCTACGGCATGAGCGGCTTCAGCAACGCCTAAACACCAGCCGATAGCGATCAAGAAGATATATTCGTGAAAACGGTCAAACTTTAATAACAACGCTAGTAAGACATAACGCACAAAGAGCATGGCGCTGGCGATAATGATTGGTAGAGCGAGCAGGGTGATCCCTAGGCCTTTCAAGTCAAAACTGCCAGAGCTGCCACTGAACAAAAACAAGAGCACGAAAATGGCGATGACATCCTGCAGCAGCAGTAAGCCAATCATAAGTTCACCAGTATGCTTGTGGTGCAATACTGTAGTGGGCAAAAGCTTAATGCCAATAATGGTTGAACTAAACATCATCGCCAGCCCAACGATCCAGGCCTCAGTATCCGCAAAACCAAACGCCTTACTGACGCCAAAACCAATCAGTGCAAATGCAATTGAGCTAAAAATAGCAACTGTAGTCGCTTTGCGAAGCATGGTAACCAATGCTTGCGGTTGCATATCAAGCCCCAACAGAAATAGCAAAAAGATGATACCTGTATGAGATATATCAGAAAGCAAACTAAGATCGTTGATGTAGCTCAGCCCGTAGGGTCCCACCAAAGCACCAAGTACTATGTAGGCAATCAAAAGCGGCTGACGTGAATAGAGGGCGAACGTCGCAAGGATTGCGGCGCCACTAAAAATCAAAAAAAACGAAGTTGTTATGCTAGTTTCCATGTCGTTAATTGTATAACACAGAAACTAGCTGAGCTAATTAAATATTAGCGATGAAGAAGTGGACGAGGGTCGTCTTGGGCGCCCTGATAAGGATTGCTAAACGTACTTAGATAAGGTCTCGCCTCATCTGTATCGTCTTGATTACGCAAAATAAAGCTATTTATACCTACGCGGCGCATCGCAAACAACTGATCGATCAAAACATCACCTATGGCACGAATTTCACCCTCGAAATTGAACTGCTCTCGCAATTCACGGGCGTGACTATAGCCACGGCCATCGGTGAAAACAGGGAAATTAATGGCAATCACACTGAAATAGTGTAAATCACTCGCTACAAGGCGAGGTGATTCGTCGCTGTTAATGATTAAGCCAAGCTTATCAGTACCTCTATCAACAAGTTGGTGTTTAAATTCACCCCAGTGTTTTAGTGAGACCAAAACCCTGCCTGGAGGAATGTCTTGGTAATTATCAAGTTCCTTATCATCACCAATTACAATCCAGTTATCGTAGACAACTGCGCCATTATCAAGCAGCTTTTTTACCATATACAGCCTCCTTAAAGGGGTCGGTTCCTGTGCGGTTAACCGTTTCTATAAAACGCTCACCTTCAATGCGAGTAGCAACATATTGATTGAGAATTTGCTCGATAACCTCAGGGATTTCTTCTGCCTTGAATGATGGGCCAAGAATTTTAGCCACTTTTGCATCCTTACCAGAATCGCCGCCTAGGCAAATTTGGAAAAACTCTTCGCCTTTTTTATCGACGCCTAGAATGCCAATATGTCCAATATGGTGGTGGCCGCAAGCGTTCATACAGCCCGAAATATTGAGGTCTACATCGCCTATGTCGTGCAAATAATCAATGTCGTCAAAGCGTTGCTGGATAGCTGTAGCAACTGGAATGGATTTAGCATTAGCCAGCGAGCAATAATCACCACCAGGGCAGCTTATAAGATCCGTGATATAACCGATGTTTGGAGTTGCTAAACCCAACTCTTTGAGCGATTGCCAAAGCGTGAAAAGATTACTGCGCTGCACGTCGGCCAGAACCATGTTTTGTTCGTGGGTGGTTCTTACCTCACCGAACGAGTATTTATCAGCGATATCAGCAATGGCACGCATTTGTGCACTTGTTACATCTCCAGGCGCTACCCCTGTTGGTTTGAGCGATAAATTGACGATGGCATAGTTAGCGTGTTTATGTTCTTTTACATTGCGCTGCAACCAAAGATCAAAGGCACGGTGAGCAGCACGCTGACTTTCAATTTGCTGAACAACTGAAGGATCATGCTGGGTTTCATAGTTTGGGGCACCAAAAAAACTTTTCGCCCAAGTAATGTCCTCATCGGTAAGTGTTGAAGGGCCATCTTTAAGATAGTTTTCCCATTCGTGCTCAACCTGACGTTTGAAGCTTTCTAAACCGGTGGCTTTTACTAATATCTTTATCCGTGCTTTATATTTATTGTCGCGACGTCCATGGAGGTTGTATACGCGAAGTATTGCCTCCAGATAGGTCAATAGATGCTGAGGTGGTAACGCTGGATGGATCTCTTCACCAACCATCGGGGTACGACCCAAACCGCCACCTACAAATATACGGCAAGCAACTTGGCCTTCATGTTTTATTAGTTCAATACCAATATCGTGGAACTGGACTGCAGCACGGTCAGAGGCTGCACCATTCACCGCAATTTTGAATTTACGTGGTAGAAAAGAAAACTCAGGATGGAAGGTCGACCACTGACGGATAAGCTCACAGTATGGGCGAGGGTCTTCAATTTCATCGGTCGCTACACCGGCGAATTGGTCCGACGTAATGTTACGGATACAGCTGCCGCTAGCCTGAATCGCATGCATTTCAACTTCAGCCAATTCACCCAAAATAGCAGGTACGTCTTCTAGTTTGGGCCAATTAAGTTGGATGTTTTGACGGGTAGAAATATGTCCATAGCCTTTATCAAAACGATCAGAAATATCAGCTAAGCGACGTAATTGGGTTGTCGATAGCATGCCGTAAGGAATATTGATGCGCAGCATCGGTGCGAGGCGTTGAATATATAAACCGTTTTGTAAACGCAAGGGTAAAAACTCAGATTCTGAAAGTCTACCGTCTAAAAAACGTGTTGTCTGATCTTGAAACTGAGCAACTCGCTCTTGCAAAAGTTGCTTATCATATTCGTTATAAAGATACATTTTGCACCTACCGTAAATTGATGGGTGCATGATACCTAAAGATATTTAGACGATCTAAGAATATAAAATTACAAATTTATTCTATTTAGTAATATGAAGGATGGGAAATCATTGCGAGATTTAATGTTTATTCTAAGCCAAGCGAGCGTCTGTATCTTCTCATTATGCTAATTATCTGTATAATGCCGATGTCGAATTTCTGGTCCGCTTTGCGGTAATTAATTGAACCATCAGGGAGACTCAATATGTCTAATGATCAACATAATGACGGAAGCGCAGACGCATTCGCGGCGACTGCAATTATTGCACTCGTCGTCGGTTGTGTGGTGTTTTGGTTGAGTAGCATGCCAACCTAAATAATCCAAAAAAAAGCGGGCCTAGGCCCGCTTTTTTTTTTATACCTTTTAAATGGTTTACAGAAAAAAGTAAACCATAGCACCGCCAACAGATGTCATTACAATGGTATAAGGCAATGCCATGATGACCATTCGGCCGTAGGACAAGCGAATGAGTGGGGCTAGTGCAGATGTTAGCAAGAACAAGAATGCAGCCTGACCGTTCGGTGTCGCAACACTAGGTAAGTTAGTGCCGGTATTAATTGCTACGGTTAAGTGATTAAAGTGTTCTAAATCAATTTTGCCAGCATCAAGCGCAGCTTTAACTTCACTAATATACACAGTTGCAACGAACACATTATCGCTGATAGCAGACAACAAACCATTTGCTAAGAAGAATACAGTTGGCTGTATGTTTCGCTCCATTGCTAACACCCATTCGATAACGGGCTTAAATAAATGCTGTTCATGGATAACGGCAACCACAGCGAAAAACACTACCAGTAATGCAGTGAATGGCAACGCCTCTTCAAATGCATGACCGATACGATGTTCCTCAATAACACCATTGAATGCAGTTTGCAGAATGATAATTGTCAGGCCAATGAGACCTACAGCAGCGACATGGGTTGCCAAACCAATAACTAATAATAGCGCAACAATCCCTTGAACGATAAGTTCAGCTTTATCGCGTTGAGTTCTTTTTTCGGCACGAGATGCGTCAAATTCATAAAGTACATTGAATACTGGTTCTGGAATTTTTGCGCCGTAACCAAACCAGCCCGTAAACTCAAGTAACAGGCAGGTAATCAGACCTGCGGCTAGCACTGGCATTGTGATAGGTGCCATTTTTATAAAAAATGTCACAAAATCCCATCCTGCCACCCCGGCAATTAAAAGGTTCTGTGGTTCACCAACTGTGGTGCAAACTCCACCTAGCGCTGTGCCGACAGCACCATGCATCATCAAGCTGCGTAGGAAGGCGCGGAAATCTTCTAAGTCACTACGGTGATATTCAATGACGCTGTCATCATTAGAATGATCGTGATCGTCGTGGTGGACTTGTTTGCCCGATGCGACTTTGTGATAAACCGTGTAAAAACCGACACTGACAGAGATTAGTACTGCGGTGACAGTCAATGCATCTAAGAAAGCAGATAAAAAAGCTGCCGAAATGCTGAAAAGTAACGACAAAACTGCTTTGGAGCGCACGTTTAGTAGGATTTTGGTAAAAATAAACAACAGCATGTTTTGCATGAAATAAATGCCCGCCACCATAAAGATTAACAGTAAGATAACCTCTAGGTTGTGGTGCACTTCGTTATAGACCGTTTCGGGTGAGGCTAGGCCAATAGCAATAGCTTGAATAGCAAGTAAACCACCTGGTTGCAGAGGGTAGCATTTTAAGG
>JALRIU010000326.1 GCA_023255355.1 Pseudomonadales bacterium
ACCAAACTGCGTACCCCAATCACCCACATGGTTTTGACGCACCACATGATGACCAAAAAACTCTAACGTACGAACAACAGCATCACCAATCACCGTTGAACGAAGGTGTCCAACGTGCATTTCTTTTGCAAGGTTTGGGGACGAATAGTCGATCACAATCGTGTCGGCACTGTCGGTTTTGGCAATACCAAGGCGCGAATCGCTAGCAGCGCTTTGCAGCTGGTTTGCAAGCCAGTTGGCGCTTAAATGAATATTGATAAACCCAGGACCTGCTATCTCAATGTTGCTTGCGATATCACTTAGTTCTAACGCGGCAACGATATCACTGGCTAGTTGGCGTGGGTTGGTCCCCATTTTTTTTGCCGCACCCATGGCGCAGTTCGCCTGATAGTCACCAAATCCAGCTTTTTTGCTTGGAGCAACCATGGCTTGGCATTCATCTGGAACGCCGACCGTTTGCATGGCTTGTTTTACGCGTTGGTTAAGAATTTCGCGGATATTCATTGAGTTTTGTCTGTCCAGTCAAATACGGCATTGCCGCTGATCTTTAATTTAAGCGCGTATTTTAACCTGTCAAACGACAGGCTACCACCAAAAACCGAAACAGGTTATTTGCTGCCAGCTGATTTAAGTGTCATGAATTGCGACTGTCCTTATGTTTCTCTACACGTAAAATCACCAATATTTAAGAGTTTATGTAAGGAAATAACCATGGCCACTTACAACGCACCGTTGGCTGACATCGAATTTGTGATAAAAAACCTCATCCGTTTTGAGGATGTGGCCAGTTTGCCTGCATTTGTCGACTATGAAATGGATCAAGACTTTGTCGTTTCCGTTTTAGAAGAAGCTGGCAAGTTTGCTTCGGGTGTGATTGCGCCCAATCGCGAAAATGGTGATCGTATTGGTAGCCAAATGGTTGATGGCAAGGTGGTATTGGCGCCGAATTACACCGAAAACTTTAAACAAATGGGCGAGGCCGGTTGGTACTCGATTTCTATGCCAGTCGAATATGGTGGCCAAGGCCTGCCCGAATTAATCAACACCTGCGCCAATGAAATGTGGACAGCTGCCGATATGGCGTTTTCTTTATGGCCACTTTTATCTGCAGGCGCTGCGCTGGCCATTGAAGCTCACGCGAGTGAAGAATTAAAAAATACTTATCTGCCAAACATGTTAAATGGCGTTTGGTCTGGCACCATGAATTTAACCGAGCCACAATCTGGTTCTGACTTGGCAACGATCAAAACCAAGGCAGTGCCCGAGGGTGATGCCTACAGAATTAGCGGCCAAAAAATTTATATTACTTACGGTGATCACGAGGGCACAGAAAACGTTATTCATTTGGTGTTGGCACGTATCGAAGGTGCGCCAGAGGGTACCGGTGGTATTTCATTGTTTATCGTACCCAAGTTTTTAGTGAATGCTGATGGCACCTTGGGTGAGCGCAACGATCTTCACTGTGTGTCTATCGAACACAAAATGGGGATTCATGGCAGCCCTACCTGTGTTATGCAATACGGTGATAACGGCGGTGCTCTCGGTTATTTAGTCGGCCAAGAAAACCGCGGTTTGATGGCCATGTTTACCATGATGAATGAAGCGCGTTTGAAGGTGGGTTTACAGGGTCTTGGTATTTCTGAGGCCGCCTATCAACAGGCACTTTATTACGCCAAAGAGCGTGTGCAAGGTAAATCTGCCGAGGGTGGTAAGGCAGCGATTATCAAGCACCCCGATGTTAAACGCATGTTGATGACGATGAAGTCGCTCAACGAAGCTGCCCGTGCGCTAGCTATTGTTGAGTCCATCGGCATTGATATCGCTAATCATCATACCGATAAAGAAGTAGCCAGCAAGGCGCAAAAACGGGTTGATTTGATGATTCCGATCATCAAGGCGTGGATTACAGAAATTGGTCAAGAAGTCACTTCACTCGGTGTGCAAATCCATGGCGGCATGGGTTACATCGAAGAAACCGGTGTAGCCCCTTTGTATCGCGACATGCGTATTACCGCTATTTATGAGGGAACCAACGGCATTCAAGCGGCTGACTTAGTGGGTCGTAAGGTTGGTGGCGATGCTGGTGAAACCATGTTTAGTATTATTGCTGAAATGGAAGCAACCCATGTAGCCTTGGCAGAGAGCGATTCGTTGGCTGCGAAAAAAGCCCACGAAATAATGGGTCACGCCATTGGTGGGCTTAAATTCACAACTCAGACCGTATTGGAAAAGTTAAAAGATGCACCTCAGCAGGCTTTGCTGGCGTCGTTTCCTTATTTGATGCAGTGTGGCTACGTCATGGGTGGTTGGCATATGGCCAGATCATTGTTGGCTGCTGAATCATTATTGGCAGCTGGTGATAGTAATCCTGCCCTGCAAGCTAAGGTTCACAGTGCTCGTTTTTATATTGAGCATGTTTTGCCACGAGCCCATGGTTTGGCAAATTCAGTGGTCAATAGTGACGATGACATACTTACCATGGCCGACGAAATGTTCTAAGTGTCTTATTGAGATTTGATGCCGTCATCCCTGCGCAGGCAGGGATCTCTTTTGATGTGCATCATTGTGTTAAGATACACGCCGCAATAAGGAGATGTCATGACCGATTCAGTTGATCAAAAACCTCATACTGGCCAAACCAATCAAACTAAACAAGGTTTTATCGCCTTGATGTCCCGTATGGTAATCGACGATACACTGCCACTTCGTTTTATGTATAAAACTGTGCCGGAGCATCTGAACGATACCGGTTGGCGAATTTATACCGGTTATGAAAGCGAAGCGTTTTTGGCTAATGACATGGAAAACATGATCCCGGTAACTCTTGATCAATTGCACCGGATGGATCCTTCGGTCGAGCCTTTGCTCAAGTTCAATGCTGGTACAGTATGGGAGCGTACGCCAGGCAATGATTGGCAGCGTGTCCACGATTTCGATATCCCTAGACCCAATGTAGAAGTGGATATCACAAATGATGTAGATGCGTTTGGCGTCAAAAAGGCCTAAATTTATTTTATTGTCATCTTTTTGTAATAAAAGCCTCATTTAATACATGTTTTTGGGCTATGGATAGAAAGCATACAATGCAAGCAATCAAAATTTTAGTGGTGGACGATGAGTCTGCCATACGCGATATGCTAAGAATGGCTTTAGAGTTGTCAGACTTTGAGGTGATTGAAGCAGAATCGGCTAAGGACGCTTACGAGCAAATAATTGACGAAAGCCCCCATTTAATGCTTCTTGATTGGATGATGCCAGGCGAATCTGGCGTTGCGTTCATGCAACGTTTGCGCAAGGACGAACGCACAGAAAACTTGCCAGTGATCATGGTCACGGCCAGACATGATGATGACAACAAGGTGCAAGGTTTAGATGTCGGCGCGGATGATTACATCACAAAGCCTTTTGTTCCAAAAGAGTTAATTGCGCGAATTAAGGCAGTTTTACGTAGAAGTGGCGTATTAACTCCAGATTCTATTTTAACGATTGGTGGCTTAACCCTTGACGTTGCTGGCCACGCGGTAAGTATTCAGCAACAACCTGTCGATATGGGGCCAACAGAATTTAAAATGCTTGGTTTCTTTATGACCCACCAAGACCGCGTTTACAGTCGCAGTCAGTTGCTTGATAATGTCTGGGGTGGCAATGTATATATCGATGAGCGTACTATCGATGTTCATATTCGTAGATTGCGTAAGGCATTGGAAATGGATGGCACCAATGATATTAATTATGGTCAGCTTATCCAAACAGTTCGTGGTGCAGGTTATCGATTCTCTGCCAAAGGTATCCTT
>JALRIU010000334.1 GCA_023255355.1 Pseudomonadales bacterium
CATTTGCAGCGAATGTTCCCGGTTCAAAAAGTTCGTTACATGTACTTTACCGGCGAGTTTATTGACGCGCAGGAGGCTTACCGGTTGGGTGCAGTTGAGCGAGTCGTTGCTAAAGAAGACTTACGCATAACTGCACTAGCGATTGCAGCCAAAATTGCTGAAAAGAGTCCCGCCATGATTCGACTTGCCAAAGAGGCGCTCACTGGTATCGAAGATGGCAATCTCGAAGATAAATATCGCTGGGAGCAAGGGTTTACTCTGCAGGCATATCGAGAAGCAGACTCGCAGGAAGCTCGCACAGCATTTGTTGAAAAACGCGACGCTAAGTTTTGATAATCTCGTCAACGGTTTAGCGAGTTTACTGGCAGAGATCTATATACGCGTCTTTTTGAGTTGTTTTGTCGCCGGTTAAGGTGAAACCAATGACCTTGCCGGATTCATCAATAAAACGAGCGGAAACCCCTTTTACATCGTCTTGATCGATATGCCAGTTGCCAGCGACGCCCTTCACAGGGGGTACAACTAACACCTGATGGGCACTGGTTTTGATCGTCACCGGCATAACTCCGTAATTAACAGCAGTGGGGGTGCCATCCAGCGTGCTTGCTAAAGCTTCAGCGCAAATGTTCAGTGGTGCTATGTAAAACAGGAGTTGGCCACTGACCTCTGCACAGTCGCCGAGAGCATACACATCGTTTGCGCTAGTTTGGCAGAAATTATTAGTCACAATTCCTCTATTCACATCAAGATTATGCTGCTTAGCCAATTCAACATTGGCCCTAACGCCTACCGCACTTAGTACCAGATCGCTGCAAATAGTCTCGCCATTACTTAGTGTTACCTGGAACATATTTTGATAGCGATCAACTGCATCAACTGTGCAGCCAAAGTGGAAGTTGATTGGCAAATCTGCATAGGCTTGTTGCAAACGAGCAGCAGCAGCTTGTGGAATAAGTGATGCCAACATATGAGGTAGCGGATCGACGATATCTATTTCAAAGCCGCTCAATGCCATATCATTACAGAATTCGCTGCCGATCAATCCTGCACCAATTATCGTTAGGCGTTTTTTACCAACCGCGGCGGTTCTAAAGCGTGCATAATCTGTAAGGTTATTGATGTTGAGTACTTGTTGGCTAGCATTGCCACTGATAGGTGGGTTTATACATTGAGAACCGAGTGCTAATACAAGTTTATGATAATGGACGACTTCGTTGTCGATATTGATCGTTTTGGCCGTCGTGTCTATCTGCTCGATATTGCAATAAATGCGAAGGTCTAATTCGAGTTCAGCAGCCATTACCTCAGCTTCTTTCGCTACTAGGCCGAGGGCAGATTTATTTTTTTGATAGCCAGTAGATAGCGCTGGTTTTGAATAAAACGCACCATCATCCGAGGTCACCATAATCACTGGTCGTGTGTTATTTATGCGTCTAAACTGTTTTGCTAAGGTGTAGCCAGCAAGTCCAGTGCCGACAATAACAATAGGCTCTAATGCATAATCAATAGCAGATTGATTCTCCAAAGTTAGATTTTCTATCGGTGCCGCTGTGGCGATGGCGACCATCTCAAAGTCGCTTTTGCCAACGCCACATTCAGGACAGAGCCAGTCTTCAGGAATATCTTGCCAAAGTGTGCCCGCCGGAAAACCTTCTTCAGGTAGACCCTTTGATTCGTCGTATTGCCAGCCACAAATCAAGCATTCCCAAATTTGAAAAGCAGTGCCTGTCATATCAATGATAGTGCTTTGCGATTGAGTTTGAGAGGTTTCAACTTGGTTCTGCTCGGCTTGCGCTACAGGGCGTTCTATCATTTCAAAGTCGGCCTTGCCTACGCCACATTCTGGGCATAACCAATCTTCGGGGACGTCTTCCCAGCGTGTGCCTGCTTGGATTCCTTCGCTAGGTTCTCCGATAGCTTCGTCGTAGACATAGCCGCAGATTAAACATTCCCATACTTTGAAATCAGACATTATTTGTTACCGTACTTTACTGAAATATTTCATAAGTCTATGTTATGCGTAATGCGTTGTAAGAGTAAATTTGTCCTCTCATCCATTCGGACGATTTTATCCCTTCCTGCTTGTTTATACTCGATAAAAATAATTTAGGAGTCCGTTATGGCTAAATCAGCTGATTATAATTTGGGGCCTCATACATTCCCTCGTGGTTGGTTCATTGTGGCAGAGGCAAACGAACTGGATGCAGGTCCAATTGCGGTTAGATTTTGGGGGCGTGATCTTGCACTTTATCGGGGTGAGAGTGGCAATCCTGTCATGCTAGATGCCTATTGCAATCATATGGGCACGCACCTAACAAAAAGTAATTCGGCCATGATTGTCCGCAACGGACATCAAATAGAAGGGGATTCGATTCGCTGTCCCTACCATGGTTGGCGCTACAATTCAGCGGGTGACGTTGACGATATTCCTTATTTTGATGGTCCTTGTCCTAAAGCTGCATCTATTCGTTCATACCCAGTAGTTGAGAACATGGGGTGCATTATGGCATGGTTCGATGAAGATGGTGCTCCGCCAGATTATGATCCTCCATTTTTACCAGAGT
>JALRIU010000167.1 GCA_023255355.1 Pseudomonadales bacterium
AAGAACGACAACAAGTACGGCTGCCGTCACTCTTTGAACGATGCGATCAAGCGCGGCACTGACAACCTATTGTCTGGCCGTAAAGCACTCGTCATCGGCTACGGTGATGTAGGCAAAGGTTCAGCAGCATCACTTCGCCAAGAAGGTATGATCGTTAAGGTGACTGAAGTAGATCCAATTTGTGCTATGCAAGCATGTATGGACGGCTACGAAGTTGTTTCTCCTTACCTCAATGGCGAAAACGATGGCACGTTGAACTGCATCGACAAAGACTTATTGGGTAAAACTGACTTGGTTGTTACGACAACGGGTAACGTTAATGTATGTGACAAGAACATGCTGCAAGCCCTTAAATCAGGTGCAGTAGTATGTAACATCGGCCACTTCGATAATGAAATCGATACTGCTTACATGCGTAAAAACTGGGTGTGGGACGAAGTGAAACCACAGGTCCATAAAGTTATTCGCAACGCAGAAACCAATGACCATTTGATCCTTCTTTCTGAAGGCCGTTTGGTCAACTTGGGCAATGCTACTGGCCACCCTTCACGCATAATGGACGGTTCTTTTGCTAACCAAGTATTGGCGCAAATGTACCTCTACGAGAAGAAGTTTGCTGACCTACCTGCGGCTGAAAAAGCACAGAACATCTACTGCAAAGTTTTGCCTAAAAAGCTAGATGAAGAAGTGGCTAAAGATATGGTCGAAGGCTTTGGTGGCGTGTTAACTCGCCTTACTCCTGATCAGGCTAAATACATCAACGTCAAAGTTGATGGTCCATACAAGCCTGAAGCTTATAAGTACTAAACTTACTGCGGCGCAAGGCGCCGCTATAGAGCAACTGTGATTACTCAAAAGCGTTTTAGCATTGAGATCTTTCCTCCTAAGACTAAAGAAGGCAAAGATAATCTCGATGGGGTTTGTGACACCCTAAATTTATTACAACCAGCGTTTTTTTCTTGCACCTATGGTGCCTCGGGCTCAACCCGAGACACCACATTTGACCAAGTTGCCGACATGATTAGCCGCGGCATCGATACCGCGCCACATCTGTCTTTTGGTGGCGCTAGCGAAAACGACATACTCGATTTATTGACGCGCTACCAAACGATCGGAGTAAAACGAATCGTCGCTTTACGCGGAGATTTACCTGCAGGGGTAGATGGTGCCCACCAGTTGGCTCATGCCGATTATCTGGTAACGTTTATACGCCAATATTTTGCCAATCATTTTCACCTAGAAGTTGCGGCCTATCCTGAAATTCATCCTGAGGCGCCCAGCTATAAAGAGGATATTAAATACCTTAAGGGCAAGTTTGATGCAGGTGCCAATAGTGCGATTACTCAGTATTTTTATAATGCTGACGCCTATTTTTACTTTATCGAAGAATGTCAAAAACAAGGTATTTCTCAACCGATCTATCCCGGCATCATGCCACTAAATAATTTTGCTGCTGTCGCCCGTTTTTCTGAACGTTGCGGTGCAGATATCCCTCGTTGGATAGCCAAAAAAATTGAGGGATATGGCGATGATCAAGTGTCCGTAGATGCCTTCGTTGTCGACTTTATGAGCGACATGTGCCGCCGCTTACTTGATGGGGGGGCGCCTGGCTTCCATTTCTACTCGATGAATCAGATAGAGCCTGTAAAAGCTATTTGGCAAAATCTGGCATTGAGCTAGTTTACATCTTGGTGTTGTCGGGGTTGCTGGTGATACAATACTTGGCAACCCTTATACATTGGATGAAGCATGCGTACGTTTCGACTCTTTAGCCAACAATCACTACCAACATCTGGCACGGTATGCCTAGACACTAATGCTAGTCACTACCTTCTGAAGGTCCTTCGCGCCAGCGTAGGACTTGAGCTGGTAATGTTTGACGGTTCTGGTTTAGAAAGTCACGTTACGCTGGTTGAAGCCACAAAAAAAGCAGCGATTGTGCGTATCGATTCGCAAACTGAAGGGCTCGCAGAATCGCCTTTATACACCCATCTTGCTATTGGTATTTCAAAGGGTGACCGCATGGATACAGTCATGCAAAAAGCCACTGAACTTGGCGTCAACCGGATCACCCCGCTGTTTACTGAACACGGCGACGTTAAATTAAAAGCAGATCGGCTCGACAAGAAGATACAACATTGGTCTGGTGTCATTCAAAGTGCTTGCGAACAATGTGGTCGTAGCCACATCCCCCAACTCGACGAACCGCAGCAACTGCATGAGTTTCTCAAAAACGCTAGTGGCGATCTTAAATTTGTGCTTTATCCCAATAGCGCTCAGGCGTTGGCTAACCTCACCCAACCAGCGTCGGTGACGCTTTTAATTGGTCCTGAAGGCGGGCTTAGCGACTCAGAGATTAAGTTGGCACTTACTAGCGACTTTAGCCCACTCCAAGTTGGCCCGCGCGTACTAAGAACAGAAACCGCACCACTTGCTGCACTCACTATGGTGCAGTATCTGTGGGGGGATATGTAAGCTTTTGTATCAGTTGATTTAAGCGATTTACTCCGAGCTTGCGATACACCCCCTGTATTTGTGAACGCACCGTATGAATACTTCTTTTTGTTTGATTAGCATAGCTTGCTGGGGTTTGTTCACTACATAGGGCATGACATAGCTTTATTTCTGATGGCGAGAGACATGAATAACTGAAAGTACTCTCGTGCTGTTGTTTTGGCAAAATAAGTAATAATTGCCACAACCCCTGCGAACCTCGCCATTGTGAAGGAAGAAAAACAATTTCTTGATTTCGAAATTTACAGTAATGCAATTCCTGCGGGTCTGATTTCTCTATAGCTAAAGTATAAAGACCGCGTTGCCATATTGCTAAATCGTTATTTATGATCGATCTTGCTTGACGATTAATCATGGTTACACCAGACGCACGATTCAACAGCACTGCCCCACAGGATAACTGGTTAAGCTCTTGAACAATAGCATGGCTGTTCGTTAGTTTGTCACCCTGGAATCGCTGTTCACATAGCAAGCCAATCAGCTCAGTAAAGGCGGGCAAAGACAGTTTTTCATGGACATGTTTTGCGGTTCGAGGCTTACAAAGCAAAAACCATTGGGTATTCATAATGGTGTATTGCTGTATGACAACCTCGGAATCATTTCTTGAAATCCTTGATCTAAAGGCTTTCGTGCTAGGATTGATAGCCAAATACGCTAATGCATTATCAACCCAAGTTTTATGCAGCGCATTCTCACCACATTGGAATTCGCACTGCCAAACGCCATAACTATGCGATAGCAGTATGACCTCATTCATTAAACATAAGACTATCGGATCCATTGCACAGCCCTATGATTAACTTTTAAACGTGCTTCATTAACGTTGTTCACTTGCAATATTTTATAGGCAGCATTGAGATGGCTCTTGATGGTGGATAATTTAATACCCAGCTTAAACGAGGCTTCTTTTACACTGAATCCATTAACGACATAACACAAACTTTCTGCTTGTCGGTGAGTTAAGTTAAAGCGTCGTGCGCTCCAGGCGATTTTAAGAATTGATGGCGTTAACACTTTTTTAGCAGCATTCACCGACTGCTCTAGATATGAATCAACTTGTCGATTATGCGGATAATAGTCTTCAGCAAATACCTGATAAATATTGGCGGCAATACGATCGAGCTCTGACCATAATTTGGCATCGATTTTAGGGTGAATGACATCCAGCACCAGTCGTTTATGACCCTCTTGCCAGTAATAGCAATATTTGGCAGGTCTT
>JALRIU010000310.1 GCA_023255355.1 Pseudomonadales bacterium
TTCCATGATGCCAATTACTGAGCATTTGTATTTATTGTAAACCTTGCTCATTTCAGCCAGAACCCCTGCGCCCTCGCTCAAGCAGAGGTCGTCAGCCAGAACCACCCCAAAGGGTGAGCGGTTGATGAGTTTTTTACCGCACAAAATGGCATCACCAAGGCCTTTCATTTCACGCTGTCGTGTATAGGAAAAGCTACATTCTTCAATCAAACGCTTGTTTTGTTCCAGCAGGGATTCTTTCGATGTGCCTTTGATCTGATGCTCGAGTTCGTAAGAAGTGTCAAAGTGATCCTCAATGGCACGCTTGCCGCGCCCGGTGATGATGCAAATTTGGTGCATACCGGCGTCGAGCGCCTCCTGCACACCGTACTCAATCAAGGGTTTGTTGACGATCGGCATCATCTCTTTCGGCATGGCCTTGGTGGCCGGTAAAAAGCGAGTGCCATAGCCAGCAGCGGGGAAGAGGCATTTTTTAACAGCCATGGGAGATCCTTACAAGTAAAAGAATCTGCCCCAAGGGGGCAGCAAGCATTGATGCTTAGGCGTTGGTGGCGGGCTTTTCGCGGTACCATTCGGTCATGTCATCTATCATGTCGCCCTTGAGGAGTCGGTATGGTGCGCGCCAGTATATTTTGACGTCGTGGAATGGGTCGGTAAGGATCTTGGTAGCCCATACGATGCCCGACTGCACGCCTTTGATCTTGAATAGGTGTAATGTACGGAACAGCACAGCACCAAGGCCAAGCCAAAGCCATGTGACGGATATGTTGTAGAGCATACCGTTTTCAACTTTCATGATGCCTAAGATATGCACATCGAAGTAGTAGATGAATGGAATGGCGGCCCAAATGCTCAAAAGTACAATTTTGCGAGAAATGTTATAGCCGACTTTGACGCTTTCTTTGTATTCGTTGGTGCAATTATTAATGGTATCGAACTCTTTCGACTCAAAGAAAAAGTGGCCCGATTGGCGAAGAACCATGGCCAATAACCACGCCACCATAACCGCTAACACCGGATCGATAAAAATCAGTACATAGCTGCTTAAGAAACAACAGGCACTGAAAAAATGCAGTGTTTGATTGATGCGGTTCTGGTGATAGAACCGATGATCGTCCCAGCGTTGTAAATGTAATTCTTCAAAGAACTTCATAGTTTACTCCTATTTGTTGGCGCAAGTAGTACCTGGCCGACGTTGACTCTGTCGCCTGTGGCGAGGGTTGGGTTGAGGGAAAGGTCGTTCGACGTTAGCAATACGATCGTCGAACCGTGTTCGAAATAGCCCAGTTCTTGCCCCTTATTAACACTTTGATTGCAGGGGATAATTTTAGGGCCGGTATAGTCTTGATTCAGCTCGCCATCGATGCAGTGGACTCTCAAACTAGCCACAAGGATAGCGGCCACAGGCACAAGGCAGCAGTTGAGATTTTCTGTGTAGTTTTGTACTTCAATTACTGCGCGCTCGTTTAGGCAATAAAGCTTATCGATGGTTTTAACCGCTACGGGGTTCACATTCCACATATCGCCGTGGATGAAGTTAACAGAAAAAATATGGCCGTCGATCGGAGCGTGAAAACGGTGGTAAAAACTGGCTTTTAAGCGCAGCGTCACAAAGTAGCCGCGGCG
Source organism: Pseudomonadales bacterium (assembly GCA_023255355.1). GTDB lineage: Bacteria > Pseudomonadota > Gammaproteobacteria > Pseudomonadales > JAHEIH01 > JAHEIH01. Next base: position 1,627 of record JALRIU010000310.1, read on the forward strand.
ATATTTCGACGCTAATTCATCGTCGTTGAGCAGTTCTTGAAGGGTATAGGGGAAGCCTTTGGCCTGGAATAGCATACCGTCTTCAATGCTGCCATGTGCACCAATGATGGCATCAGCAGGGCTGATAATTGTGCCTGCTTGGCGGGCAATGGGGCGTCGTTCTTGTTTGATCGGGCGTGTGAAACAATCTTTGAGCGAGCGAAATGCATTGATATCGACGTCGGACTCAGAAAGATCGAGCTCGCTGTCGAAATGTTGCCAAACGCGCACCATGGCTTTTGCTAAGGTCGGTTGCTCAATGCTTGCTAGTTTGCCCATGAGTTTAGATGCCGCTTTGCGAGGCAAGCGGTTTGTCGCGATAAAGTTGATTTTTTCGCTCAAGCTGAGATGGCTAAGCATTAACGACCTCGGGGACAACTTCTAATTCGACTTCGTCGGTGAGGCCTAGGTCACGCATAAAGGCGTTCATGATTTTCATCTCTTGGTAATCGCCACAGCGTCGCTTGGCCCCGGCTGACAGCGATTCACGTAGTTTGCTGTCTTGTAGGAAGCGCACAATACAGTCCGCAAAGGCTTGATTATCGTCAGCCAATAAGCCTGATATTTTGTGCTGGATAATTTCAGCCGGGCCTTTGCAGTTGTATGAAATGACGGGCATACCGTAGGAAAAGGCCTCCAAAATAACATTGCCAAAAGTGTCGAAGGTTGAAGGAAAAATAAAAGCATCCAACCCTTGGTAGCAGGCAGCCAGCGTTGCTTTGTCTACCCAACCCAAGAACTTGGCGTCAGGTAATAGGGCCTGCAGTTCCTTTTCATCTGGCCCCGTACCTGCGATGACCAATTTAGCATCGACGTATTCGCTGCGAACGCTTTGCATCACATCCGCCAGTTCAAATACACCTTTCTCACGACTAATGCGGCAGGCAATGAATAACACGGGCGTGCTCTCGTCAATGCCGGGGAATAGGTCAGATTTCTTTATGGGTGCAATGCCTTCAAGGGGAGGTTGGGCATGGTGGGCGGTGAGAAATACCTCGCTTTTACCTTCAACCTGGTACTCGAGCCACGCCTTGTGTTCTCGGTTCAAGCAGAAGATACCGTCGTACTGGGTATAGAGTGCGCGGAGTATTCGCCTTACTCGATCTTGGTTGTGGACATCGAGCTGGGTGTTGTGTTTCACAAAATCCATCCAGTCGGTATGCATGAAGAAGTAACTGGGGACACCGAATTTGAATTTAATAATCAGAGACACCACCGCCATAGGACCTTCTGTGGAGCACACGATGCGATCGTAACCACCTTCATAGAAAATCCGGCTGATCTCCATGATGTCAGGAATACGAATAGGTTGCTCACCGTATTCGGGGGCGGCGAACTCAGCGATTGGTCTCACCACGTGAAGGTTGTCTTGGCTTTCTGCGTCGGCGTGACAAATCAAGAAATCAACGGGTAGATCGTTTTGCTGAATTACCCGAAGTTTGCCGCTCAACGAGTTGGATACACCGTTTTTATCCAGCAGGGTGTCAGTAAGATAGAGGGCTCGCTTGGGGTGTTGCTTGGCGCCAATGAATCCAGAAAATTTATTGATAAAACCGCGATTAGCATAGAGCGCACGGGTACTGGCGACAAATGTTAACAGCAATACTGCACTAGTAAGAATCGGAAAAGTCAGCTTATCTAACGCTTCACTGATAATGTCCGTACTTTTACTTTTAGAGAAGGTTTTCTTATCGCCTTTGCGGAGCCATTGGCTAATTTGTAATGGAATTTCTAAATTTTCGATCGTTTGTGGGTTTAGCCATTCACTCAACGAAAAAGCTTGAGTCGTTGACCGCATACTTTTTAAACGACGAATGCTCAATAACTGCAGTTCAGTGAATAGGTCGTGAAGTGCATCGTGGACAGTGTTGGCGTAGTTGCTTGGCGTGCTGTTGTAGGCGGCAGCAATTTTCTCCAAGTAATTAATGGTGAAATGATAGTCTTTATTGATGGCCCATTTTGCCAGTTTGCTGGGTTTTTGGCCGTGCAGGGTGGCATGGGCAAACTTAAAAAACTTGCGGGTATTTTTTCTGCCCTGTAATTCGAGTAATAGGTTGCCAATGATAAACGTTGCGATCTTGTCTTTAATACCACCGCGGTGCAACATCAATCGAATGAGACCGGGGTCTTCAATGTTAGTGGCTATTTGAGCGGTGTAGTCAAGCAGCGCGATGTTTAGTTTGTGGTTTTCAAAGATGTCACCAAATGGCGCGAAATGGCCATTTCTAAGGGCCTCAAGGGCTAGCTCAGACGGTGCCAGGTGTTTTAGACGCTCGGTCAAGTTGGGAATGTATAAGTAGGAGCCGCACTCCCCAGAGAATAAGCCCATGTGGTCATCCGAGCCGCCTGAAAACCCTTTAGGTTTGTTGGGGTCGACTCCATAATCAGACGCCTGTAGACCGTGTTTCTTTTCAAACGCGAGGATGTCGTTAGGCGTTAAGCCATCCAACCACTTCATAGTCAGGGCACTTTGCCACATGTCGCGCTGTCCGTTGAGCACTTCAAAATTTTGGAACATCACCGCGAGCTGCTCAAAAAGTGCCAAACTCAAATGTTCATTTTCAGTGTAGAAATACAGTGGGTGGGGCAAAATGACTGGGAGGTTTTGCGTGTGGCAATATTTCAGAAAATCGTGGATATCCCCTTTTAGTGCCAATAATTTCAGCTCTTGTTGGCGGTCAAAACCGTAGCACAAGACATGCATATAAAGCTCGTGCTCAGGGAAAAAGCACGTAAACTCCGCGGCACTTAATACGTCGACCCCCTTTTCTTGCAAATACCAGCAAGAATCAGCGTTGTTGTGATTGGTGACAGTGTGAACTGTGCAGCCCTTGCGCTTTTGCTGTGCAATCAGCTCTTCAGGGGTTAACCAAGACTCTGGAAGGCGCAGTAGTCGTCCCCACAATTCATCAGGGGTATCAGAGTATTTGTCGTGACAATGTAGATCGATGCGTAGGCAGTCTTCCAAAGGATAGAGAGTCGATAAAAGCAGCATTTTATCTTTGACATAGTTGGCGGTGTCGCGGCGAAAAGAGTTGCCTAATCGAGGTTGCGTCGTCATGACATAGACTCCCTAATTATCGGGGCTTGCTTGCGAGTAAACGGCAAGTAATGCGCTTTCAGTGCCCCCACTAAGTGACGACTAAATACTTTGCTTAAATCTTTATTAGTGACTCCCTCGGGGGTGTCCCACCAACCGGCGTTGTTCATCTCAAAGGCGGCCTTGATTAAGCGGCGAACAATTTCATCCCAATCTTCATCGCTTGTAGCAAGGCTCATAATGAATCGCCCAGTGCCAACCCAACCCGGTTCGAGACCGTTGGCGCGCAGATAGAATTGAAACATCCAGTTGTGCATTGAGGGTTTGGTGTAGCAAACACTGAGAACAGAGTGCATATTCGCTAATTTAATGGGCAGCTCTAAGTCGTTTAATTTTTTGTTGAGTTGCTCTACGCGTTTATTCCATACGGTCTCAGCACTGGCGTATAGTATTTGAGTCTCAGGCTCATCCAGTTTATCTAGCATGATATCCATGCTAGCCATCACCATGGGATGAGAATTAAAGGTACCGCGCGCCAGTGATACATCGGCGGGGTGGTGGTCTCGATAGCGCTTCATCAAATGCGCGCGGCCACATACGACACCTACCGGCAAGCCGCC
>JALRIU010000209.1 GCA_023255355.1 Pseudomonadales bacterium
TTCTGCTAGCATAGATCGAATTATGGAAGTCGTCGTAGAAGCAAACCAATTTGTCGCCAGTAGCTTCACAACCAGCATTGACGCCGAGCATATACATAGCGCGTTAGAGTTTAGAGCGAGACGCAACGCCCGTCTTTACGAACAAATCAAAGAAAGCATCCTTACAGACAGAATTAAAATTGCCACAACAGGGACGGCTGCTGGACGCTGTAACGGCCTAACAGTGATTCAAGTAGGTGACAGCGCTTATGGCTGCCCTGTGCGTATCTCGGCTACAACCCACCCCGGCGATAGTGGTATTTTAGACGTTGAGCGTGAAGTCAAACTAGGTCAAGCGGTCCACTCCAAAGGCGTTCTATTACTATCAGGCTATCTGTGTGGTCGCTACTGCGTTGATTTTCCACTAGCTATGTCGGCTCATATTGCGATGGAACAGTCCTATGGTTACGTCGATGGCGATAGCGCATCCGTTGCGGAGCTTTGTACGCTGTTATCTGCATTAACGCAAACCCCATTGCGTCAAGATATAGCGATTACCGGCTCGATGAATCAGTACGGTGAGGTGCAAGCTATAGGTGGTGCCAATGAAAAGATTGAGGGCTTTTTTGATATTTGTGAAGCGCGGGGATTAACCGGCTCACAAGGGGTGATTATCCCCGCCAGTAATACTGAAGATTTGATGCTTAATCCAAACATTATTGCAGCAGTAAGTGCGGGTAGATTTTCTATCTATGCGGTAAACCATGCCGATGAAGCACTGGCTATATTGAGCGGCGAGGATCCTGGTAAAGAAAAGAGCCCTGGAGATTTCCCCAAAGGCTCTTTAAATAACAGGATTGTGGCTAAACTTAGAATCTTTTATAAGCTAGCAAATAGTTAATGCTATTTTTCGAACATATCGATAATACTTGAGAAATCGCTCAAACCATTGCGTTTATCTCTTGTTTTAGCAAGCGTGTAAAGGCTTTGCGCCAGTGAACCCATTGGGACAGACTGACCAGATTCACGAGCAGACTCAAGCGCCAGACCTAAGTCTTTAAGCATCAAATTAATCATGAAACCACCCTCATAATCACGGCTTGCTGGAACGTTTTCCATCACGCCTGGATAGGGGTTGTACTTTTCTAAAGACCAGTTGCAACCTGAACTCTTCAACATAATCTCTGACAACGCCTTCGGATCTAGACCATTGCTGACACCTAACTGCAGTGCCTCAGATGTACCAATCATATGTACCGCTAAAAGCATATTGTTACAAAGCTTTGCGACAGATCCGGCGCCGTGATCACCGGCCCGAAATATGTTAGCACCCATCACATTCAGCACAGCTTTCGCATCTTCACAGGCGTCAACTGCACCGCCACACATAAAGGCCAAGGTACCCGCAGCAGCAGCTGCAGTTCCGCCCGAAACAGGCGCATCAATAAAACGTAAGCCACGCTTTTCTGCTTCAACGGCGACACGTCGAGAATTTTCTGGAGCTACCGTTGAGCAGTCGATCAAAAGGGTATTTTTATGAACCACGTCCAGTAGCTTTTGATCGTGAATATATACTGCCTCAACGATATTGCCATTGGGTAACATCGTTACTACAAAGTCGACATTTTTTGCAGCCTCACAGGGATCGTTGTAGATTTCGCAACCCGCTTTTTTGGCGTTTTCTAAAGCCGCAGCCGAAAGATCAAAAGCGTGCACATTAAAACCAGCATTGACTAGATTGGCGGCCATGCCACCGCCCATATTTCCTAAACCGATAAAAGCAACTGATTGACTCATGAGGTTTTCCTATTTATTAAAATTAAAGATTATTTAGAGGGTTAGCACCGCCCCAAGGCGGTAAAAAGTGTTTTTCTATATGCTCTTGATCAACCTCTGCAAAACTTGCAGGGTTAAATTGAGGGTTTAAGTCCTTATCTATCAATAAGG
>JALRIU010000250.1 GCA_023255355.1 Pseudomonadales bacterium
GTATGCGTTTAAAGCACCTGCGGTTTCGGCAAAATCGCGCTTCGAATTTTTATCACGTGAAGCCTTCCTGTTGGTCAACAATGTAGTGCTTTTGGTATCTACCCTCACTGTTTTAGCAGGTACCATTTTCCCGCTAATTACTGACGCGTTAAATCTAGGTAAGTACTCTGTAGGACCGCCTTATTTTAACGCGGTTTTTGTGCCTTTAATGGCATTTTTAATTGCCTTTATGGGTGTTGGTCCATTGTTGAATTGGAAGTCGACACGTACCCAACAAATCAAGCGCCACCTACTCAGTGTATTGCTTGGGTCGCTCATTAGTGTCGGTATTATTGCAATTAGCGTTTTGGCCAGGGTAGATACCTGGTCAGTTCTCGCCATACTTTTTGCCTTTTGGTTGATATGTTCGGTGGCTGTAGATCTGCGTGCAAAGTTAAAAAATGCGCCGACTTTGCAACGTGGTCTAAGACGTTTAACCGCATCATATTACGGTATGCTGCTTGGCCATATCGGGTTTGCAGTTTGTGTTCTTGGTGTGTGTATTGTTAGTCAATTTAATATTGAGAACGATCTTCGCATGGCACCCGGAGAATCGGCGCAGATAGAAGATTATCGTTTTGTATTTGAAGGCACGCGTAAACTCACTGGTCCGAATTTTACTGGTGAAGAGGGTATTGTTCAGGTTTATCAAGACGATGCGTTGATCGCGACTTTACATCCACAAAAACGCCGTTATTCCGGTCGTGGTATGGTAATGACTGAGGCCGCTATTGATCCAGGGTTGTGGCGTGATCTCTATGTGGCGATGGGTGAGCCCCTGAATGATGGCGCTTGGGCAATGCGTTTGCACTATAAACCATTGGTTCGTTTTATTTGGTTAGGTGCGTTGATTATGGCATTTGGTGGTTTGATGGCGATTATTGATAAGCGCTATAAGCTGAAGTTAAGTCTACGTCAGGTTGCCACTGACGAAGTAGGGCGTGTAGCTTAATGGGACGTTTAAAACTATTCATACCGTTGATGGTGTTCGCTTTACTCGCTGGCTTTTTCATGAAAGGTTTAGATATTGACCCGAAGGCTTTGCCTTCTATGTTGGCAAACAAGCCGCTACCTGAGTTCACTCTGCCCGATCTAGAAAACCCTGGTCAAACTATAAGCAAGCATGACACATTAGGTGTGCCTGCTCTTGTCAATGTATGGGCGACATGGTGTCCGTCGTGTGCGGTAGAGCACAGCTTTCTAAATTTTCTGAAAGAAACAGAAGGTGTGGCGATCATAGGTGTGAACTATAAAGATGATGATACCAAAGCACTCAATTGGCTCTTCGAAAAAGGTAACCCTTATCGTTTTAATGTGGTCGATAAAGACGGTCGTTTTGGTATTGATTTAGGCATTACTGGCGCTCCTGAAACCTATCTAATGGATGCCAATGGTGTTGTGCAATTTCGTTACCAAGGCCCAGTTGATCGATATGTCTGGGAAAATACCTTTAAGCCGCGTTACCTCGAATTGATGGCTGGAGGTTAATAGTATGCGGTTGCTATTCATTGCTTTATTTTTTGGTTGGTCTTTAAACGTCAATGCAGTTATCGAAACGTATGAGTTTGAAACACCAGAATTGCGTGCCCGCTACCACGTTTTTGTGGAAGAGTTACGCTGCCCCAAATGTCAAAATCAAAATCTTGCAGACTCAAATGCAGGAGTGGCTGCTGATTTGCGTCGGGAGGTCCACCGGTTACTACACGATGGTCTATCCGACCAAGAAATTTATGATTTCATGGTGGCTCGTTACGGCGAATTTGTTCTGTATCGTCCTAAAACCTCGGGTGTGACCCTTTATCTCTGGTTGGCTCCTCTTCTAATGTTGGTGTTAGCACTTGTGGTAGTGATGTTGATCGTGAAGCGAAGTCAACAAACGTCACATAAAGAGACTCTGGATAATAACGATCAAGTGGCTTTGCAAAAAGTCCTTGAGGGTATCGAACAGCAAGGTGATAAATCTTAATGCAAACCGAATTTCTTATACTTGCAGGGCTGTTGATACTTACAGCAATTGCTTTTGTTTTACTGCCCTTGTTGCGAAGCAATTTAACGTCCTCTGGCGAACAACTACAAGCCCGCAAACTAGCTAACGTAGCAAATTATCAGTCAGAGAAAGATGATATCCAGCAACAGCTTGTCGCTGGAGATATTGATGAGCAGCAAGCGAGTAAGTTGCTTAGTGAATTAGATCTTGCTTTATTGGACGATAGTAAAAACGAACAACAATTGAGCCTAAGAGCTGGTAGTATTGGCATGTGGTGGTTGGCGCCGGTAATCTTATTACCTCTGCTTACTATTGGCTTTTATGGCAAATTGGGTGGTATCGATGAGCTCGAATTACAGCGTCAATTAGAAGGGTTGAGTCAGCCTGAGACTATAGAAGAGCAGCGTCAACAATTGTTGAATATCCATCAAACAATTCAAGATGTGGCGCTTAAGCACGGTGAGAAAAAACCAGATTATTGGGTGCTTGCGGGTCAAACCGCGATGAACGTTCAAGATTATCGAGCCGCTGAAATGAATTATGCTGAGTTAGCGAAAGTGTTCCCCGATGATGCAGAAGTGATTGCCTATTGGGCTCAGTCTGCATTTTTGGCCGCTGAGCGCCAAATGACGCCTCGAATTGCTGGTCTTACTGAGCGAGCCTTAGCACTAAATCCTAACCAAACAACAGCCCTTGGTCTTATTGGTATCGCAGCATTTGAAGCACAAGATTATGCAAAGGCGGTTGAGGCATGGGGCAAAATTGTCAATGCTATGCCCAACGGCTCTCCAGATGCGGACGTCATTATGCAAGGTATTAACAGTGCAATTGCTCTTGCCGCTGCTGCTGGCGTTGACGTTGCTATGCCTGTGCGTGATAACGGACCTTTGATCATGGTGTCGGTGAGTTTGTCGGATGAATTATTAAAGGCGGGTTTAGAGTTATCAGATCAAGCCATTTTATACGTATTTGCACAGGCTGAGTCTGGTCCTAAAATGCCGCTTGCTGTGCAACGACTTAACCCTAGAAGTTTACCTGTGGCGATTACCTTGGATGATACGATGGGTATGACACCAGCCATGCGTCTCTCGCAATTTGAAAGAGTTACAGTGGGTGCGCGTATTTCTCAGAGCGGTGCTGTAATGGCAAATGCCGGCGATTATGAAGTGGGTAAGGTTGTGCATTTAAATCTTTCAGACGATGAGCTTGTCGCTGACCTTGTTATAGACCAGCGTCGTCAATAAAGTTTTGTTTTGTCTCGCCGATAAATCATTCATACATTTGAATGGTTTAAGGCGATGGCTGAAGAAGAAAATACCACTCCAGACGATAAAGCTCCCGAAAATCCCCATGTAAAGCGCATTGGATTAAATCGGATTTTAATTATTGTTTGCCTCATTATCACCAGCGTTGTGGCCATTGCTGCTGGTGTTACGCTCTATTTAACAGCCAGTTCTATTCCTGATTTTAATGACGATGAAAACAGCCAGGCTGAATTGATTCTGCGTATCGATGAGCTTGAGGAGACACTGCGTCGCTTGTCTCAATACAAAAGCGATGAAATGACCAAGATGCAAACTATTTCAAAGCAAGCCGAGCAATTGCAATTGCAGTGTTCACAAGGTATTAACCCAAAATTACTGGCAGCTATGCAACAACGTGAGACAGATTTCCAATTACTCATCGTTGAATTGCAAAACAGTTCTCGAGAGCTAGCGAGTATGACTCGCGGCTCAAGAGATTGGTTGGTTGAGCATAGCGCAGCGCTCAACCAGTTACGTGATAAAAGCGTTAACCGCTCTGTCAATCTGCAGTATGTAGAGTAACCGTTATGGCTGACGACAACGAAGAGCAACAAACAACCACCGAGAACTCCAAAAAGATTAATCCCTTAGCCCAGGGTTATTGGTCTCATCTCTGCTATGCTGTAAGCCTTATGCTATTTAATATAGCCATGCTGGTGGGTATGATTGGGTATGCGTATTCAATTTACCAAACGTCTAAGATAGTTGCGCAACATACGCCAGATAAGCGCTTGCAGGCAATGCAGCTAAGGGCGGATGGCGGAAAACGTGCCTTGTTTGTGAGTGCTAACAGTGTGGGTGTCGATAGTAAGATCTCTGGTTTAGCTGCTAGTTTAGAGAAACATCATGCTTTTTATGAAGATATGCTGGAAAGCGAGCAAGCGTTCAGTCGCTATTTGCATTTACAGCAAAATACCATAGATCATTTTGTAGAGCAGATTGGTCGCTCCCAAGTTTGGCAACAGCAGTATTTGCAAAAAGTCCTTGCCTTGCCAACGCGATCAGCGACTCGCCAAAACCTCATCCAGCGAACCCTAGATAGCTTTCAAAAGGTAACCACTTTAGATGATATCAGTGAATAGCTTTCCGAAAGCTATGCTGCTATAGATCAACGCGCTTCAGCCCTGTTTTAAGCAAAATCTGAGTTGCAATTTCTTCCACCGATGCATCGGTGGTATCGAGGATCGGCACACTGGCTTTTCGCAGCATAACCTCGACATTTCGCACTTCGTCTTCGCAACGCATAATAGATGAGTAGCGGCTATTAGCGCGGCGTGCATTGCGTATTGCTGAAAGTCGTTCAGCGTCAATCGTTAGCCCGAATAACTTTTGTTTATAGGGTTGTAAAGCACGTGGCAGGCTGCGGTCTTCCATATCTTCTTCAGTGATTGGATAGTTAGCTGCCTTGATACCAAATTGCATTGCTAGATAGAGACTTGAAGGGGTTTTTCCACTGCGTGAGACGCCTACTAGGATAATATCTGCCTCTTCATAGTTTTTAATGTTCTGGCCGTCATCATTATCTAAGGCATAATTAATGGCATCAATTCTACGCAAATAGCTATCACTAGCGCTGCCTGAGTGGTATTTGCCGACCGAATACGACGATGAAACGCCAAGTGCTTGCTCCAGCGGTTGTAGGAAGATCGAAAAGAAATTAAAACACGTGCCTTGGCTTTTCTTGATAATACTTTCAAGACTATCGTTTACCAGAGTGCTAAAAACGATCGGCGGATGACCATCTTTCTCGGCAGCTAAGTTAATCTCATCAACGGCAGCGCGTGCCCGAGCTTCATCTTTGACAAAGGGGGTTAAGACCTTCTTGAATTGGACATTATCAAATTGCGTTAGCAACGAGTTGCCCATCATTTCTGCTGTAATACCGGTACCGTCTGATATGAAAAAAACGGTTCTTTTTGTGCTGTCCATGAGGGGCTCCGAAAACTTGTAATTTTACCACATGACATTGTAAGGATTTTACAGGTTTTATCTATTATCATTTTCAACACAGTAAAGATGTCACAATCAAGACACAGCTTCACGGAGACCAAACATGTCTGAATATGTAATGTGGTTCAACCAATTAGGGATGAACGATGTCGATCGAGTTGGCGGTAAAAACGCCTCACTCGGCGAAATGATTAGTAACTTAAGTAATGCAGGTGTTAGCGTACCTAATGGCTTTGCTACCACCGCAGATGCCTATCGGGAATTTTTATCACAGTCAGGTCTTGATGATAAAATTCATACAGCTCTCACTGCGCTTGATGTTGATGATGTCAATGCATTGGCGGCAGAAGGTAAACGTATTCGCCAATTAGTTTCTGATACTCCCTTCCCAGCGGCATTAGATAAAGCTATTGAAGATGCCTATCAACAATTGGTAGCCAACAATCCTGATATGGCAGTCGCTGTTCGCTCATCAGCTACAGCAGAGGATTTACCTGATGCATCTTTTGCAGGTCAGCAAGAATCCTACTTAAATGTTCGTGGTTTAGAATCTGTTAAGCACCATATTCGCGAAGTTTTTGCGTCACTTTACAATGATCGCGCTATTGCCTACCGAGTCCACCAGGGATTTGAGCACTCTGAAGTAGCGCTCTCTGCAGGTGTCCAACAAATGGTTCGTAGTGAAAACGGTGCGTCTGGCGTTATGTTTACCCTCGATACTGAATCAGGTTTTGATGGAGTGGTTTTCTTAACTTCATCATACGGACTGGGCGAAATGGTTGTGCAGGGTGCTGTCAACCCTGATGAGTTTTATGTATACAAAGACGGTCTGAGAAATGGGCATAAGGCTATTTTGCGCCGCAATCTGGGTAGCAAGGCAGTCAAGATGGTATACAGCGATCAGCCTGATGAGCGCGTTAAAATTGTCGATGTTGCCAAGCAGGACAGTATGCGGTTCTCGTTAACTGATGCAGACGTTGAAGCCTTAGCCAAGCAAGCATTGATTATTGAAGAGCACTATGGTCGTCCGATGGATATCGAGTGGGGCAAAGATGGTGACGATGGAAAGTTGTATATCCTTCAGGCTCGTCCAGAGACGGTTAAGAGCCGAGATGCAGCGAATGTTATTGAGCGTTACATGCTGCGTGAAAAAAGTAAGGTGCTTTGTGAAGGACGCAGTATCGGTCAACGAATCGGTAGTGGCCCTGTCCGTGTGATAACTGATTTATCTCAAATGGATCGCGTGCAACCTGGTGATGTCTTGGTGTCTGATATGACTGATCCCGATTGGGAGCCTATTATGAAGCGGGCGTCTGCGATTGTTACGAATCGCGGTGGGCGTACTTGTCACGCGGCTATTATTGCTCGTGAGCTTGGTATTCCCGCAGTAGTTGGTACTGGGGATGCGACAGAAATGCTCAAAGATGGTACTGCAGTGACAGTTTCTTGTGCAGAAGGTGATACAGGTTTTATCTACGATGGTGCCTTGAAGTTTGAGGTGGTTCAAAATGACGTCGACGACATGCCTGAGTTGCCATTTAAGGTGATGATGAATGTCGGTAATCCTGATCGAGCTTTTGGCTTTAGAGCGATTCCAAATGATGGTGTCGGTCTGGCACGGCTAGAATTTATCATCAATCGCATGATTGGCGTTCACCCACGTGCGTTGTTAGATTTTGATGAGTTACCTGCTGATGTTCGTCGCAGTGTTGAACGTCGTATTGGTGGTTATGCCTCACCACGTGATTACTACATCGATAAATTAGTTGAAGGCGTGAGTAGTATTGCAGCGGCGTTTGCGCCAGAGAAAGTAATTGTCCGGATGTCGGATTTTAAATCTAATGAATACGCCTATCTTGTCGGCGGGCATGGTTATGAGCCTGAAGAAGAGAACCCAATGTTGGGCTTTAGAGGGGCGTCTCGATATGTTTCAGAGAGCTTTAGAGAATGCTTTGATATGGAGTGTGAAGCCCTCAAACGTGTGCGCGACGAAATGGGTTTAACTAACGTTGAGATAATGATTCCTTTCGTGCGCACCGTTGGTGAAGCAGAAAATGTTATTGAATTATTGGCTGAGAATGGCTTGCGTCGTGGTGAAAATGGTCTGCGTGTCATTATGATGTGTGAACTACCTGCTAATGCGGTTTTGGCGGATGAATTCCTGGTGCATTTTGATGGCTTCTCAATCGGTTCAAACGATCTAACGCAATTAACGTTGGGCTTAGATCGCGACTCTGGTCTCGTTGCGCACTTGTTCGATGAGCGTAATGCCGCCGTTAAGAAGATGTTGGAAATGGCGATTAATAGCTGTCGTAAAGCGGGTAAGTATGTTGGTATCTGTGGGCAGGGCCCCAGTGACCATCCTGATCTTGCTAAATGGTTAGTCGATCAAGGTATAGAATCCGTTTCTCTTAGTCCAGATTCAGTGATGGATACAAGGATGTATTTCAATACTCATTAAGGTTTCAAGCCCCGCATTTGCGGGGTTTTTTGTTTTTATCTATAAATAACTTTTCGAAAACAAACTTCGGTTCTTTATTAAGTCTTATCAATTGGTTAAGGTTCTATTAAGGTTTTCATTCTACAGTTGTATTAATTCTTAAGGTTTGATGACAATGAAAATATTATTGGTAGAAGACGATACAGCCATTGCAACTGAAATGATCAAAGCTCTGCGTAAGGAAGGCTTTGCTGTGGAGCACGAAACGGCGGGTAAGACAGCATTGGATGTCTTGCCTGTTGTTGAGCCAGATTTAGTGTTATTGGATTTGGGACTACCAGATATCGACGGTATTGAGGTGCTTAGAAAAATTCGTTCAGAAAAGCTGCCAACGCCGGTCATCGTGCTCACTGCAAGGAACCAAACCTCTAGTAAAATTGATGCACTCGATATTGGCGCAGATGATTATCTTGCCAAACCCTTTGATCTTTTAGAGTTGATGGCTCGTATTCGTGCAGTTACCCGCCGCCATAATTTACAAACCTCGAGTCAGTTGAGTCACGGCGAGGTTTCGCTTGATTTAGCGGCTCATTCTTTAACTGTTGGTGACAAAGTAACCACGCTTAATCGTCGTGAATTTGCTCTGTTGCGAGAATTGATGCTTGCAGTAGGTAGGGTAAAAACGCGTGACGCTCTAGAAAACTCTATGTATACGATGGAAACAGACGTCGGAAGTAATACTATAGAAGTGTATATCAGTCATCTGCGTCGTCATCTCCCCAAAGATTTTATCAAGACGATTAGAGGCGTAGGCTACGTCGTGCCTAAATAATTATGATGTCCTTAAGCCGATTTATTACCGTTCTAATTGTTATGGTTTTATTAATCGGTAACTTTTATGCCTCTTTATCCGGTTATAAAGAGGGATTGAAACAGTCGCGACTGCTGCTTGATAGTGATTTGAAAATGCACTCAGAAAAGTTGCAGCAGCAATTAGAGTATTTTAATCCGCCATGGCCTTCGCAATTTACCGAGGATATTTTGTACCAGGTGGTTGAGGGAGAAAAAATTATATACACCTCGGCCAATGCACCACAAACAGAAATTCTAAGTGATCATGCCGGGCTGGATTTTATTCCTTTTGAGGGGCATCGATGGCGAATTTTGGTAACGAACTTTGATGATAGACAAATAATCATTGGCCAGCGATATGACACCTACATAGATATACTTGACCATATTTTGCTTAGCGCCGTCATGCCGCTGGTATGGATTTTACCAATATTAGCCTTATTAGTTTGGGGGATCGTCAAATTTGGTCTGGCGCCTTTACAAGCCATGGCTAACCAATTGAAAAATCGTGGAGATAGTGATTTTGACAGTATTTCGATAAGTCACAAAACTAAAGAAATAGATGTCGTCAGTAGCTCTTTAAATAATTTGCTAACAAGCCTAGAACAAGCTTTTTTGAGGGAGCAACGGTTTGCCTCACATGCGGCTCACGAACTTCGTTCGCCTTTAACTGCGATGAAATTGAGTCTGCATAATCTTCAGCATAACGAAGGCGACTATGATCGTGAATCGCTAAACAATTTGCAGGCTAATATCGAAAAAATGCACAGCATTATTGAGCAATTGTTAATGCTTTCAAAATTATCAGAGAATAAGCTTAACGAAAGTTTTCAGGCGTGTGATCTAGATAGTTTAATTCGCGATATCGTTGTAGAACTCTATGAACGTATCGAAAACAAAAATCAGACGATTAATTTTAATGAGGGCGCTGGCGAGCTTTTGACACAGCCCTTTGTCTTAAAAACTGCCATTCAGAATATTGTCGAAAATGCCCATAAATATACTCCGGCGGGGGGGCAGATAGACATTACGATTGAGCGTACAAATACATTTATCATGATCAATGTTGAAGATTCCGGCGCAGGTTTGTCCGCAGAAGAAAAGGCGCATATTTTTGAGCGGTTTTATCGTGCCGGTGGCGATAAACATCGTTCAACAATTGAAGGCGCAGGCTTGGGACTTTCGATTGTTTGGCAATGTGTGCGTTTATTAGGTGGCGATATAAAACTAGCCGATTCAAATAGGTTGGGAGGGTTAACTGTGAATATTCAAATCCCTATGCGGGAGGCAGAGGTTTAGCATGAGAGTATTGTTACTATGTCTTTTATTGTCCGTTCCTGCCTTTGCGGCTCGGCCAGTTTTTGACCTTTACATCAAAGATAAGATGTTTGAGCCGGCTCGATTAGTGATACCTGCAAATACCAAGGTCAGGATTATGGTGCACAACCAAGACGATTCTCCAGAAGAGTTTGAAAGTTATGACTTAAATCGAGAAAAGGTGATACCGGCCAACAGCAAGTCGGCTATCTTTGTTGGCCCTCTAGCACCCGGCGAATATCCATTCTTTGGAGAGTTTAGCCTTGAAACAGCACAGGGTATTTTGGTGGCGGAATGATTATTAATATTTTTACAATTGTCTTAGGCGAAACCTTAGAGGCAGGTTTTTTGTTTAGTTTGCTTTTGTATGCTTGTTATAGGTTTTCCATTAGCAAGTTCTACGTACTATTTGGCGTATTATCCGGCGCCTTTTTAGCGACTTTATATGGTAATAACCTTGTCACGATTTCTGAATGGTTTGACTATACCGGTCAGGAATGGATAAACGCGGTGATCTGCAGTTTTTTGGCGATGTTGTTATTAGTGGTATCACGAGGCTTGACCCAAGCTATAAATACTCAAGGGGTACCGATTTTTTTGCTAAGTATGTTAGCCGTTATTCACGAGGGGGCAGAACTTTACCTGTTTTTCCAAAGTGTTCCAAACGAAGCAGCTTTCAAAATAGTTTTTAGTGCATTAATTGCACTAATGATTGGTTCAAGTTTTGGTGTTATAAATTATTTCTGTTTGCAATATTTACAACAAATTGGGCATAAAATTGCTTTTTTTCTATCGATGTTGTTGGCTTCTGGTCTTTTTATGCAGGCATCACAATTGCTTATCCAGGCCGATGTGTTGCCTCAATATCAGCCGCTTTGGAATTCTGAATTCCTTCTTTCAGAACAAGCAAATTTGGGTGAGTTGTTGCGTGCTATGTTGCGTTATGAGTCAACACCAACCGGTATTGAAGTGGCGGCTTATCTAACGTGTACTGTGATGTTTTTAAGTGTTTTATTGATACCTAGACGGCGGTTATGAAACGTTATTTTTGTGTTTTTTCAGTGCTTTTTTGTTTGCCCGTTGAGGCAGGCGTGGGCCGAATATACGAGCCTTATGTTAATCCACTGGAAAATGAGCTCGAATTTCACTCAACCTATGAAACGGGGGATCAGTATTTCCCTGCTGATCTAATGCGTAATACTTTTGGCTTTGGTACTCCCCTGACAGACAATATCAAATCAGAATTTGCGCTAGTGTATTCTGATAATGCCTTTGGTGAAACAGTTCATCGCGCATCAGAAGTTGAGTTTTTGTGGCAGTTGAGCGAGCAGGGTGAGTACGACAATGATTGGGGTGCAATGTTTAGTCTGGAGAGAAATCATCTGCTCAATTATTGGTCGACCAACAGCAAGTTGGTGATGCACCGTGATTTTACCCATAGCAGTATAGATCTTAACCTAGTGGTTGGTTTTGATTGGGGGCATGGCATAGAAAATGATTACGATTTAGAGCTTAGAAGTCGCTACAGTTGGCGTTGGCGGCGCGAATTAACACCGAGTATCGAGTTTCACACGTCTGAAAGTTATACCGTGCTAGGCCCCATGGTGGGGGGGGCTTTGCGGTTATCATCGCAGCATAAATTAAATTGGAATCTGGGCATACTATATGGCTTGGACGAAAATACCCCCTCAAAGATTTTTAAACTTGAGTGCGAATGGGAGTTTTTTTAAGGTTTAATTAAGAATGATGCCCTACACTTTACTTTGAATATGGAGGACGTCTATGAAACATTTATTATATTTATTTCTCATCGCTAACCTTTTAGTGGCTTGTGGTGGCGGTAGTGAGGACTCAGACCGTGAGTACAGACCTGCACCTGCGCCAGAAAAAGAACCAGACACAGCTCCAGAGATCAAATATGGCTTTGTCTCT
Source organism: Pseudomonadales bacterium (assembly GCA_023255355.1). GTDB lineage: Bacteria > Pseudomonadota > Gammaproteobacteria > Pseudomonadales > JAHEIH01 > JAHEIH01. The sequence goes on from JALRIU010000250.1 coordinate 11,822, forward strand.
ACATTTATTACTGACAATTTAAGCCAAGAATACAATGAAGTCTGGGTTTTACTTAAAGAGATCTATGTTGATGATGCTTCCGGCAACAAAGTTGAGCTCTATAGCAATCCACAAGGTTTTTCCGTCAATTTAAGCGAACTAGTCAGCGTTAGCCAATTTATGGCCGGAGTAAAACTTGCTGAGGGTACCTACAGCAACTTTACCGTTGAGCTAGCTAGCAGCATTAAATTAGTTGATAACGCCAACCAAACTATTAATGCAGCATTGTCTGCAGATGATAATGACGTGCAAGTTAATGTTACTGGTGAATTAACTGTGACGGCTGATGCCATGTCTACCTTGACACTTGATTTTGATCTTGCCCAATTTACATATGATGTTGATACCAATACGGTGAGTCCAGTCGTACAGGTTCTTGATGATAATGAATCAAGGACACAAGAGGCAGAATTACACGGTACCGTAACTCACGTAGATGCGAATAGTTTTGCAATTACTAGTGAACGCCTCTCGCAAGAAGTCTCTGTTAGTGTTTCGGCACATACAGACCTTTATGATGAAGATTCGAACTCATCTGATAATGATATAAGCCTTATTAACGAGGGAGATGTTGTCAAGGTTCGAGGTATCTATAATGTAGATGCTGGCGAAGTAGATGCTAATCGCATTCACATTGAAAAAGACGATGCTGCTTCAAGTGACAATGATTCCTACTACGAAATAGAAGGCACGGTAGTTTCTTTTGACGGTTCAACCCTTGAAGTAGATATCCGCCAAGCAAGCTTTGTCCCAGAAAGTGACACTTTAATTATTGCAAACGTGACTAACGCAAATTATCAGACTGGTGCACTCGATCAATTGGCGAATGGTCAATGGGTTGAAATTAAAGGCCAGTGGGATGGAACAACGTTTACTGCCAATTATATCTATATTGAGGGTGCTCTTAATCGCTCAGAACAGGACGACCAAGTTTATACCGATCAATATGTTGAAGTAGAAGGTGTTGTAAAAAGCGTTGATGGTTCAAGTGTTGTTGTTAATGTGAGTCGTAGCGAGCACAGTTCAACAATTACCGTTAACAGTTTGATTACGCTAGATGTCAGCAACGCATGGTATGAAGACGGCAATACATCATGTTTGATTGTGGGTAGTTACATCGAAGCCAAGGGCGCTTTAACTGACTCGGCAATGGCTGCTAAGAAAATTGAATTTAAGGGCGAATGCGGCTCATTTGAAGACTATCAATACATCGATAGTGAGCAAGATGATTCAGGGGTAAATGATGACTCTGGCTCTGATGATGGTGCCAACGACAACGATGGTACCTCAGGCTCTGATGATGGTGCCAACGACAACGATGATTCATCAAACTCTGATGACGATAGCAATTATCGCGATGATGATAACGATGGATTTGATGATAATTACGACAATGAATACGACGAAGTTAAAGGTATTATTACTGCGGTTTCAGCTAACAGCATTACCTTAAGAGTTAGCAAGACGGAAGGTTTTAGTGTCTCTACAAGTACCATTACTATTGATATCACCAATTCATATTATGAAGACGGTACTTCAAGAAATCTTTTAGTGAATACCTTTATAGAGGTTAAAGGTTACTGGGATGGAGTAACCTTCACAGCAAGAAAGATTGAATTCGATTAAATCGATATAAAAAAACCCGCCTTGTGCGGGTTTTTAGTTTTCGATAATCAGTCCTGTTTTACTTTATTAGAACTGCTCTTGCGTTTGACAGCTGGTTTAGAATCAGCTTTAAATTCATCTAACAAATCGCGATTAATTTCATCGATTTTATTCACGCCCATTAAGGCCATAGCGTGGGTGATTTCTTCTCGCCACTTGCTAAATAGGTCAACAACTCCTAGTTCACCCCGGCTAGCTAAAGCATATACCCAAGGTCTGCCGACTAAGACACCCTTGGCGCCAACAGCGACGGCTTTTAATACATCGATGCCATCTCGAACACCACCATCCATGTAAATTTCACATTGTTTTCCGGCTGCATCAATAATGGCGGGAAGTTTGCTAATAGTCGAACCTACACTATCAAGTTGGCGAGCGCCGTGATTCGA
>JALRIU010000320.1 GCA_023255355.1 Pseudomonadales bacterium
CTAAGGATGCAGAGCAGGATTTGCGTGACTTGATGGGTATTTCTGATGACTATGCTGTGCTTTTTTTGCAGGGTGGTGCTAGTACACAGTTTGCTTCGATTCCGTTGAATCTTTTACCTGCTGGTGCCAGCGCAGACTACGTAAATACAGGGCAGTGGTCTAAAAAGGCTATCTCTGAGGCTAAGCGTTTCGGTAATGTTAATGTCGTTGCCGATGCGAAAGATACAAATTACAGCACGATCCCCGCGTTTGAAACATGGTCGGTTGATCCAAATGCGGCTTATTTGCACTACACACCGAATGAAACTATTGGCGGTGTTGAGTTCTTCTGGGAACCGAAGGTTAATGCTCCCTTGGTTGCTGATATGTCATCAACTATTTTGTCGCGGCCAATTGATGTGAATAAATATGGCTTAATATACGCTGGTGCTCAGAAAAACATTGGTCCAGCGGGATTGACCATTGTGATTGTGCGTCGCGATTTGATAGGCAATGCGCAGTCTGTGTGTCCGACCATGTTCGACTATAAAGTGGCTGATGAAAATGATTCGATGTACAACACACCGCCAAGCTATTCGATCTATCTTGCTGGCCTAGTATTTAAATGGCTAAAAGCACAGGGTGGCTTGCCGGCAATCGAACAGATCAATCGTCGCAAGGCCGCAAAACTTTATGATTACATCGATAATAGCGGTTTCTACGCTAACCCTGTTGAGATTGCTAGCCGCTCGTTAATGAACGTGCCTTTCACGCTGGCTGATGCTGGGTTGGATAAGGCTTTCTTGGCGGGTGCGGACGATGCAGGTCTTCTGAATCTTAAAGGCCATCGAAGTGTCGGTGGTATGCGTGCCTCTATTTATAACGCAGTAGGTGAAGATGCTATCGATGCATTGTTAGACTATATGCGTGAATTTGCTCGAGTTAACGGTTAGTTGGGGCTATGAATCCATTTGATGCTGAGCTAAAAACCATTCGTGATAAGATCGATCAACTTGATAAACAATTGATCGAAATTGTTAATGCTCGTGCTAGCTGTGCAAAACAAGTCGCTGAGGTTAAGCAGCGCGAATATGAAGATGCTTTGAGTCGCGGCGAAAAGCCTGAGGGTATCCTTTTTTATCGTCCTGAGCGTGAAGCTCAGGTGCTGAGACGTGTTATGAATAGCAATCCAGGGCCGATGGATGATGCCAAAATGGCATTGATCATTCGCGAGGTGATGTCATCCTGTCTAGCTTTAGAGCAGCCAATGCAGGTTGCATACTTAGGACCAGAGGGGACATTTACCCAGGCTGCAGCACTTAAGCATTTTGGCGGCTCAGTGATTGCTCTTCCGCAAGCGTCGATTGCTCAAATTTTTGCAAAGGTCGAGGCTGCTGAAGTTAACTATGGTGTTGTGCCGGTCGAGAATTCGACAGAGGGTATGGTCAGTCATACCTTGGATAACTTTGTTGACTCGCCGCTTCGAATTTGTGGTGAAGTTGAGTTACCTATCGATCACCACCTATTAGTAAGTGTTGAAACTGGTGACAAGATTGAAGTGATTAAAGCCCATCCGCAAGCGTTGGCTCAATGTCGTCTATGGTTGGATTCAAATTACCCTGGTATAGAAAGGCAAACCGTGAGCTCAAACGGTGAGGGCGCCCGTTTGGCTTCGATGACAAAAGGTGTGGCGGCTATTGCCGGTGAGGTGGCTGAGCATTTGTATGGCCTGCAGAGGCTGCACGGTAGCATTCAAGATCTCTCAAATAATACTACGCGCTTCTTAATTATTGGCCGTGAGGAAGTTGCTCCAAGCGGTAAGGATAAAACTTCCATTATTGTCTCGACTCATAATAGACCTGGCGCCTTATTCAAGTTGCTCGAACCTTTTGAACAAGCTGGAATTATGCTTACCCGCATTGACACTCGACCTTCACGTACGGAGAAATGGGCGTATATGTTCTTTATGGAATTTGAAGGTCATAAAGATGATAGTCATATAGCTGAGGTATTGGCCAAGCTTGAATCAAGCTCATTGATGATAAAAATCATGGGGTCATACCCGCGGGCGGTCATTTAGTTATGAAATTGACAAACCGAGTTTTGGTAGTCGGTCTTGGGTTAATTGGAAGCTCCTTTGCGCAAGCAATCAAGCATACTGGCCTAGTTGGCGAAGTCATTGGCGTTAGTCGTTCACCATCGACCTTATTTAAAGCGCTTGATATGGGTGTTGTCGATCGTTGCGAAGAGCAGTTAAGCACAGCGCTTGCTCAATTGTCTGCGGGCGATGTTGTCATGATTGCTACGCCGACGTTAACTGTAAAGAGTATTTTGCAGCAGTGCGGAGATGCGCTGCGGCGCGGTGTTGTTGTGACCGATGGTGCCAGTGTTAAAGGTAATATCGAACAGGATGCACGTAGTATGTTTCCTGCTGAGCATCTCCGCCATTTGGTGTTAGGGCATCCCATTGCGGGTTCTGAGAAGAGTGGTGTTGAAGCTGCTAATCCTAAGCTTTATATCAACCACCGTGTGATTTTGACGCCTTTGCCTGAGACAGATGCCGAGTCTTTGGAGTTGGTCACCAAGTTATGGCAGGCCTGTGGCGCAGTTGTCAATGCTATGAGTGTGCAGGAACATGACTTGGTTCTTGCTGCAACAAGTCATTTGCCGCATGTGTTGGCATTTGCCTTAGTTGATGCTCTTTCGCAACAAAAAGAAAATCACGATATTTTCAAATATGCTGCCGGTGGTTTTAAGGACTTTACGCGAATTGCCAGTAGCGATCCGATGATGTGGCACGATATTTTGCTCGCCAATAGCGATGCTGTGCTTGAGCGTATGGATCAACTTCAGCAACAATTGGAGTGGATGCGTAAGGCTATTTTAGCCAAAGATAGCGATGCCATTCTGTCTAGCTTCAAGCGTGCTAATGCAGCACGTGAGCATTTTTTAAATCTTTATCAAAATTTAGGAGCCTAGCAATCTAGGTTATTTGTCATGAGTTCTTCTTCTATTACTTTTGTCGCTCAGTCCGGGCAGCCATTGTCTGGTGATATTCGTGTTCCCGGTGATAAGTCAATGTCGCATCGGTCGATTATGTTAGGTTCGCTGGCTGAGGGTGTTACTGAGGTGAGTGGCTTTCTCGAAGGGGAGGACGCACTTGCAACACTAAATGCCTTTAGATCTATGGGCGTTAATATTGTTGGTCCCAAGGCGGGTCGAGTCACTATCCATGGCGTTGGCTTGCATGGACTGCAGGCCCCACAAGATTCTATCTATCTTGGTAACTCTGGCACATCAATACGCTTAATTGCTGGTTTGATGGCGGGTCAACAATTTGATGTCACCATGACTGGCGATGCGTCGTTATCAAAACGTCCAATGAATCGTGTTGCAATACCGCTGCGCGAAATGGGTGCTATCGTTGAAACCGAAGAGGGGGGTCGTCCACCATTAACTGTTAGAGGCGGAAGTCAATTAAAGGGTATTTCTTATACTATGCCAATGGCTAGTGCCCAGGTGAAATCCTGCGTTCTTTTGGCTGGTTTGTATGCTGAGGGCCAGACACGGGTTACTGAACCTGCGCCAACCCGTGATCATACTGAACGCATGCTGCGAGGTTTTGGTTATGATGTGCAAGTGAATGGCAGTACTGTCACCTTGCAAGGTGGTGGTAAGTTAACCGCAACGTCTATTGATGTACCTTCAGATATCTCATCAGCAGCATTTTATATGGTCGCTGCTTCTATCATGCCTGGCTCTGATTTGATGCTGCGTCATGTTGGTATTAACCCAACTCGTATTGGCATCATTAATATTCTGCGCTTGATGGGTGCAGATATTGAGTTAAGCAATGAGCGTGAAGTGGGCGGCGAGCCCGTCGCTGATATTCGTATCCGTGGTGCGCAGCTCAAGGGTATTGTTATTCCTGAAGATCAAGTTCCACTAGCTATCGATGAATTTCCTGTGCTATTTATTGCTGCTGCATGTGCAGAGGGTCAGACTATTTTGACGGGTGCTGAAGAGTTGCGTGTCAAAGAGAGTGATCGAATTCAGGTTATGGCAGATGGCTTGCAAGCATTAGGCGTAGACGCACAACCTACAGAAGACGGGATTGTTATTAATCCAGGTCCCATAGGTGGCGGCGAGATTTGGTCGCATGGTGACCACAGAATTGCGATGTCCTTTGCCGTGGCGTCCCTTCGCGCTTCAGGTGCGATACATATCCATGGTGCAGAACACGTAGCGACGTCGTTCCCAGGGTTTGTAGAGCTTGCGAACAGCGTGGGTTTCAATCTACGCGTGATTGAGGGGGCTTAGCGTGCCCCAGGTTTTGACTATCGATGGGCCGGGTGGGTCAGGCAAGGGCACGATTGCGCAGAAGGTTGCTGATTATCTTGGTTGGCATTTTCTCGATAGCGGTGCTTTGTATCGCTTAACTGGTTTGGCTGCACAAAATCATAACGTAGCGCTGGATGACAAAGCTCAATTGGCAGTGCTCGCTGAAAACCTTGATATTCGGTTTGAGTTAGTAGCAAACGATGAGCCGAGAGTATTATTGGAATCTAAGGACGTCAGTCTCGAGATTAGATTGCCAGAGGCAGGTCAAGCCGCATCAAAAGTGGCTGCGTTTACTGAGGTGCGAGACGCTTTGCTGTTGCGTCAGCGGGAATTTAAGCGTGCGCCAGGATTGGTTGCCGATGGTCGTGATATGGGCACGGTGGTATTTCCTGATGCGCCGCTAAAGGTCTATCTTACAGCGAGTGTTGAGGAACGAGCGCAACGCCGTTACAAGCAGTTGCTTGCAAAGGGGCAAAGTGTTAAAATCGGCGACCTTTTGCAGGACATCCAAGCTCGCGATGATCGTGATATGAATCGAGCAGTGGCGCCATTGCGACCCGCTGACGACGCAATCATCATAGATAGTTCTTTCATGAGTATTGACGAAGTCTTTCAACAAATCTTGGATTTGTTGAAAGATAGAGACATGATCGCTGCAAAATAATGATTTTTTTAAAGTAAATTTAAACGGCCAGCTTAGTTTGAATTTGCTGTGTATCAAGTGATGCACGCACTGTGAATTGACCCGTGTTGCTGGTAACGCGGTTATTGTTAAAGGTACTGACTAATGAGCGAAAATTTCGCCGAATTATTTGAAGAAAGTTTG
>JALRIU010000321.1 GCA_023255355.1 Pseudomonadales bacterium
GACCAAATGGCACCGATACTCGTGGTGGCGAGCATTGCAACTGCCGCCTCGACAATATTTGGCATATAGGCAGCAACCAAATCCCCCTTACCGACACCCATTGCACGCAATTGAGTTGCCACTTTGCGCACCTGAGCACCGAGCTCAGCCCAGGACATTTCCTGCATGGCACGTGTTTCACTGCTGTGTAAGATGGCGACACCGCCTGCTGGCTCGTTGCGTAAAATGTGTTGCGCATAATTTAAATGCGCACCAGCAAACCAGTCAGCACCGGGCATTTTACGCTCTGTTAATACAGAACTGTATGGCGTTGACGACTCAACATTAAAATACTGCCAAATCGATTCCCAAAAGTCCTCAATGTTATCGACCGACCATTGCCAAAGGTCTGCATAGTTGGCGAAGGTTAAGCCACGTGTTTGCTCAAGCCAGCGACGGTACTTCATTTCGTTGGCATGATTTATGGCCGCTTCATCTGGCGTCCAGATTAAATCACCTTCTTTCATGAGGGTCTCCACATTATGTTGCGTATTTTGGAAGGCAAATTGGCACGCAATTGACTCAAAACATAGCCAAATCGCCTATATTTAAAAGGGCTCGTCTTCCAGATCTTTCTTTTTGTGTACAAAGGTCACGACTTTAAGGTCGTTAACTGCTAATTTCAAGTCAAAAAATACAAATTGTATCCATTTTTATCATTATAATGATTAAAAAAACCACATTTCTTGGCGCTCTTCACCCCCCATAATGGCCTATTTTTTTCGAAAATTCAGAGGGCCAAAAAAACATCATAAAAACCTCAAGAAAATTCACCTCAAAAGACAAAACCCCAATAAATTCAGGGCACAGAAAACATTAGCTTTGAATTTCATCAGTATGAATTGTCATGTTTTCAGTAAAAAAAAAAGGCTATTTTTTCGAACTTACTTGCATTTCCTTTATAACTTTGTTTATCTTACGTCTGTCGGAGTTTTTTGTATCCCAAACACCTCTGATACAAAAGGCACTTAAATAAATTTAATTAAAAAGAGCAATGACAATGAAAGATAAAACTTTGCACCACACTCAGAAGTTGACTATGAAACCACTGGCAGCAATGATTGCAGCAACAGCGGTTAGCATGTCTATGCAAACCATGGCAGCTGAATCAGCTGGCAACAAACTCATGGAAGAAGTTGTTGTTACCTCTCAGTTCCGTGAACAAAGCGTTCAAGACACGCCACTTGCTATTACTGCAATGTCTGCAGAGCAAATGGAAATTAAAAACCTTACATCGATTGAAGAGATCGCGCGTTCTACACCTAGCGTATCTTTACAATCAGCAGCGGCACTTTTCGGCCCTTCAATCCAAGCTTACATTCGTGGTGTAGGTCAGTACGACTTTAACCCAGCGTTTGAGCCTGGTGTTGGTATGTACATCGACGATGTTTACTACGCAACATTGGCTGGTGCGACATTCGACCTTCTCGACTTAGAGCGTGTTGAGGTACTTCGTGGTCCACAAGGTACATTGACGGGTCGTAACTCACTTGGTGGTGCGATTAAAATGTTCACTAAGAAGCCTGGCCAAGATGAAGGCGGCTATGTTGAATTAAAAACCGGTAGCCGCAACCTAATGAGCTTGCGCGGCGGTGCATCATTTAAAATGACCGATAACTTCTCAGCGCGTATCGCCGGTGTTCGTAAAGAACAAGACGGCTTTGTTGATCTTGTTGACTACGGCTGTGCCAACCCTGGCAACCCAGAAGGTATCGCTAGCCGCAACGTCGGCGGCAACTGTAACTGGGAAAAACTCGGTGGCACTGGCTACACTGCGTTCCGCGGTCAATTGCGCTACGAAACTGAAACCTGGACCCTTGATCTTGCGGCAGACACCATGAAGCAAGACATGACTGGTGGCGCTTCAGTTCTTCGCACGTCTACTAACCCAAATATGTTCTGCGGTAAGTTCTGTTCATATGCCGACTTCAAGAATACTCCACAAGGCCCATACCAAACCTACGATGGCACAGGCTACTCACTTCGCTTTGAAACGAACCTAAGCGAAAACCTAAACATGGTTTATATCTATGGAAACCGTGAGTACGACTCAACCTTCGGTACCGATGATGACTTTATTTCTTTCCCATTGGGCGCTGATGGCGCATCAGTTGGCGGTGCTGGCGGTGCAAACTGGTTATCACATGAATTTGATAGTCATGAGGTTCGTTTCAACTACGATATTTCAGACAACCTATTGTTGACAGTAGGTGGTTTCATGTCTGATCAGACTACTACATACGCATCTCGTCAGGATATTGGATATGTACCAGGAGGCTTCAGGTTCTA
>JALRIU010000340.1 GCA_023255355.1 Pseudomonadales bacterium
GGCTTATTTTGAAGCCATAGGGATTGAAATTATTGTTGTGTAAATCATGGTGGGCTTGGTAAACCTTGCCCACCCTGAATTTAGTTAACCTGATAGGCGCGAATCACGACAGCTTGAAAGACACCTTTATTAAATGCTGGAGTAATTGTGCCAACAAATGTGTGTTTATTTAACCAATCATATTTTCCTTGCGGTGCATGGAAAACTGGATGGGTAATCGTATAGCTGGCTCCATCAGTTCGGTTTGAAATGCCTGTATTGTGAATCTCAATTACTGTGCCATCATCAGTGGTAATCGAATATATTGCTTCAATAATTAAAACGCCATCGGCGCGTTTAAGTTGCCAGTCTGCGCCACCGGCATTGACCTTGCCACTCAAACCGTCCTTGCCGCGGAAATAACCACCAGTAATCGGAATATACTGGCGATGTCCTAGATCACTTTCGCCGACAACGACTGCGGGATCGATGGTGACAACCAACTCAATTGCAAGCTCCGTTGTCGGTGCAGGCGGCTGAATCGAAGGCCATTCACCCTTGCTGACGTCAACATCTTCGGCAAAGCTCAATAATGAAAAAAGAACGGCTAAGGCTGAAATCACTAAACGCATTTGAATACCCTATTTGCAGCTAAATGAAGAAGCCAATGATGTATCGCCACCCACATAGGTACTTACTTTAGGGTGCGGACAAAGTGGCCTTTGATCGCCATTGCGAGATTCAGCAACAATTTTTTCAGGGGCTGTGCCTTGTTCAACCCAATTTACCAGTGCGCTTAACGCGTCATAGCTATCATAGGTAATGCTTCCGCCAGCACAATGTGCCATGCCTGGAACAAAATAGAACTGAGAAAAATCAGCCGCTTTTTGACTGCCACCATGTTCTGCATTCATCGCGTTAAAATAGTCAAAGGTATCTTTTGCCGAGAACCAGGGATCACTTACACCATGGGTGAAAATAATCTTTCCGCCATTATCAATGAATTGCTGGATATTAGTTTGAGTAGCATTACCCCCTTCGAGAGGGAAGCCAATTGCCATATCGAGTTCGCGCTTGATGTCCCAGTCTTCATTAAAGCGAGTTTTACCCAATGGGCCAGGAGCGGCAAAAAGAAGGCCTGGTGCAAAACTGCCCTCATTATCTGCAATACCATGATCAAAATAAAAAGCTGGATAGATTTGTTTGCCATCGCTATCACGTGGTCCAGCAAAAGCATCGACTAGCCCTTCCACCTGTGCTGCAGTTAAACAGCCAGGGCTATTATCGTTACCACACTGTAATTTACTAGCGTCGAAATCACAGCCTACAGTGTCAGCAATCCAGCCATCTGCAAGACCATCGTTGCTATCACATTGCTCGAGTAAGCCATCGATGATGTGTTTGCGTTGTGCTTCGTTAAATGGTTTTTGAGGGTCGACACCAGGGATAATACTCAACCGTTTGGCGACCCAAAGATCAGCAATTTCTGAAAGGTTAGTCACTCTCGCAGGTGCCATCGAAATAATACCTTCATATAGGTCTGGGTAGCGTTGTGACATAACCATCGCTTCGCGACCACCGGTCGAACAACCAGCGAAATAATTATGGTCAATTGCTTTGTCATAAAAACGTTGCACAATGTTTTTCGCTATCGGGGTCGTTTTAGCGATTGCTTCGCCCCAGAAGTTTTCTATCGCTTGTTGATCACTAAAAAACGAAGGGTCAAAAGGATGCTTTGCAATATGGCCGCTGTCGGTAGTAGCTACAGCAAACCCTTCAAATAGGGCGACATCATTACCGGTTGCGCGGCCAACAGGATGATGCAGTACACCATTTAGGCCGCCACCACCTTGGAATAAAAAACGACCATTCCAGTTATCGGGAAGCGCCACCGCAAAACCGATGGCATAATCATTGCCATCAAGACCTTTTCGTTGTTCAAAAGCACCGTCGACGCGACAGAATGGCTTAAAATCTGCTAGTTGTTGCGGAGATAAACGTGCATTAGGTTCAGCAAATAACTCTGGACTGTCAACGTAATAAGACGTGACTTTAGAAAAGTCGGCCAAGTCTTGAATTGAATCTGCAAAGTCATTACACACCTTAGCGTTACTTGCCAAAACGGTATTGCTTAGCAAAGAGCTAACTAAAGCTAAGCTTAGTGTGCTGAATTTAATGAGCGATTTCATGAATAACATCCTGTGATTTTTTAACTTATCCGTACTATAGATTTTATTGCCTATCAGCGTCTACGTAGAAAATATAAATATGACAACGGCAGGCGAGGGTGGCATTCTAAAAGCGTTGATAGGAGTGTTAAATGAAATTAGTTTATAGCCACCAAAATCCATTGATGGTGCATAACATAGCTAATGTTATTGAAAATCAGGGTATTAGCTGCCAGGTTCGCAACGAAATGATAATTAGCGTGATGGGTGAGGGGGCTGGATTTGATGCTTGGCCAGAGATTTGGGTGAAGGATGAATTTGTTCAAGTTGCTGTTGAAATTGTCAATGCAGCATTGCGACAGGCTAAGCATAATACCAATTGGTATTGTGATGCTTGTGGCGAGCTAAATGAAAGTACTTTTGAAGTTTGCTGGTCTTGTCATTCAGAGGGTGAGCCTTAAATGCAACACTAGGTAGTTAGCCTTCTCTTTTTCTTTTTATTAAAAAAACCATCGGTAAGGATACAACGATCATCAGCATTAGCATAAAGAAGCTATTGGTATAAGCAATTTCTGCCGATTGAAAGGTGATTGTTTGCTGTAATAATCCCATCATACTTTTTGGCGAATCCATCGATTGAAGGGTGTTAGCGAGATTTTCAACATTTATTCTCGCGGCTAATTCCTGTTGGTTTACCCACATATCTCTAGATAGTTGTGACATAAGGTAGGATACCCCTATGCTGCCCCCTAGATACCGACATAGGCTAAATAGCGAGGCGGCCTCTGACCTAAGTTCTGGTTTAAGTGTTGAATAGGCCAGGGCGGTTACTGGCACAAAGGTAACCCCGATGCCCAATCCTTGGATAAAACCATAAAAGGTAATTTCCTCACGATGTATGTCGAGAGTCAGCCCACTGTGTAGCCACGTGGCAAAAATGACTGTAGAGAAACCGCAAAATAAAATCCAGCGGGTATCTACGTAGCGCATTATCGTACTTACCGACATCATTGAAATCATCATGCCAATACCGCGTGGCATTATGATTAACCCTGCTTCGGAGACTGTATAGCCTTGCCATTGTTGAAGAAAAGCCGGTAACAAAGCCATTGAGCTCATTTGCAAGGCACTGATAACGATAATACAAACTAACGAGGAGACATAATTTCTATCAGTGAATAAAGTGTTGGAATAAAAAGCTTTGTGGCCGAAAAAAATACGTGTCCAATAAATATAAATCATCAATAGCGTCAGAATTATGTAGCCCTTCATCTCGAGCGCGTCTAACCAATCTACTTGTTCGCCACGGTCTAAAAAAAGTTGCACAGAGGCTACTGCAATTGATAACAGGAAAAAACCACTGAAATCGAATTTGTCTTTTTTGCGTTCTGTATCGGGAATAAATAGATAGAGAGAGATCAAAGAAATAATGCCAAAGGGAAGATTGACGAAAAAAACCCACCGCCAAGAAAACGCATCAGTCAGCCAACCACCTAATACTGGGCCTAGAATAGGACCAATGATAATTCCAATCCCCCATATACCCATGGCTTTAGTATGTTGTTCTTTGGGGAAGGTATCTAATAAAATCGCTTGGCTCAATGGCCCTAAGGATGCGCCAGACATTCCTTGAATAATGCGCCACACAATCATCTCTTCTAGCGAGTTAGCAAGTCCGCACATCATCGATGAAATTACAAAGAAAAGCATCGAATACAAGATGACATTGCGGCGACCAAATTGGTTGGCAAGGTAACCAATTGGAAGGGTCATGATGGCGGTGGCAACGATATATGACGTTAGTACCCATGATACCTGTTCAATACTCGCGCCAAACGTGCCGCGCATATGTGGCAAGGCAATGGTCGCAATCGTTGTGTCGAGCACTTGCATAAACGTGCCCAACATAATTGCGACGGTTATCAACCAGGGGTTGGTATTGGGTTTAGCTTGCGACATGGTGGCTATTTCGTTTTGATCCTAACCTCTGCGCTCATTCCCGCTCGCAAAGTTGGTAAGGATCTATTGCTCAGATCAAGCTTTAATCTAACCGGCAGTCGTTGTACAACTTTTACCCAGTTGCCGCTGGCATTT
>JALRIU010000002.1 GCA_023255355.1 Pseudomonadales bacterium
AGAGCAAGATTCAGTAGAGATGTTTTTTGCCATGCACGCGCAGTCTTCATTTTCGCGTATTCCCATTTATGGAATTGGTCGTGATGACATCGTCGGCTATGTGCTAAAAACCGATTTATTGATTGCCCAAGCTAAAGATGAATTTGAGCGTCGCTTGCACGAATTTAAACGCACCTTTTTGGTGATTTCCGATCGCTTAACAGCCGCTGAGGGTTACAAACAATTGATGCGTGAAAAGTCGCATATTGCGTTGATTGTCGACGAATATGGTTCAGTACAAGGCTTGTTGACCCTTGAAGACATTTTTGAAACCTTGATTGGTCTGGATATCATGGACGAAATGGATCAGGTTGAAGATTTAAGAGCGCTGGCTAAAACATTGTGGCGCGAACGTATTACTGCCTTGGGCGTTAAACTAACCGACGAATCAAACTAGCTATGAAAAACATTCGCTCTCTTATCTTTCTTAGTTTGCTCGCGCTATTTGGGTGCTCCGCTGACCTACCGTCCATCACTGATTGCCAGTCAAACCAAGAACTGAATGTTTACTGCGGATTCACTAACCCTGAGGATTTGGCGCTGACTCCCGATAAGAAGTTTTTGATTGTGTCAGAGTTTGGTGGCATGGCGCCGTTGGCTGAAATGCAATTTGGTCAATTGAGTTTGTTTGATATTGACAGCAAAACTAAACGAGATTTACCAATTTTGGTGGGCGATAATCTGTGGGGCGATACACAGTGCTCGCGCGATCATGAGCTTGGGTTTGGTCCTCACGGTATTGATCTTAAACAGCGTACTGATGGCCGCTGGCAATTGGCCGTGGTTAGCCATATGCCCGATGAAAGTATCGAGATGTTTGAGCTTGTTCAGCACGATGGCTGGGCACTCGAGTGGCGCGGTTGCGTCAAGGTAGAGGGGCAGTATTATTTTAATGACGTGGCGTTGACGGTTAATGGCGATTTTTACGCGACGCACATGTTTCCCAAAGATACCTCAATGCTAAAAGTTATCTATAACGTGTTTGCAAAATCAGATACTGGTCAGGTCGTTTATTGGAGCCCCAAAGAGGGTCTCAAACCCTTAGAATATACGCGGGGTTCTTTTCCTAACGGCATTGCCCTCGATGACGACAGCCAGCAGCTGGTGGTCAACTACAACCTTGCTGATCAAACCGTTTTATACAATTTGGCGACCCAGCAAGCGATTGCTACTTATAGGCATAATTCGCCCGATAATGTTGTTATAAGCGAGGGGTATGTGTGGGTAGCGAACCATGACCATGCTGCCACCGATACGCTAGCTTGCAGCAAGACGGTCAATTGCCCGTTGGCGTTTTCCATCAATCAACTCTCCTTGCAAGACTTATCACCCATAAAGAGCTATACCTTTAGTGGTAGCAATATGGGGGTGGGTACGGTTGGTGTTGTTTTAAATGATTCACTTTGGATAGGCTCTTATCACGCTGATAGGCTTGCAGAGGCATCAATCAAGTAAAAATAAAAAGCCCAGTATGAACTGGGCAAAAGAAATGAAAAAGGGAGGGTAAATTACGTGTGACCGTAAATCCTTTTCGATCTTAACCATAGTACATGATTAAAATTTGTCCAATTTTTTGTCATCCCGTGGAGTTCACTCCATTCATCCCATCATGCCTTTTCCGTCATCCCGTGGAGCGCTGCGAGCACGGGATCTCATGCAGTGTGTCGTGTTGTTGAGATACCGCACAGACTGCGTCTTGCGGTATGACGAAGGTGTGACTGCGTCTTGCGGTATGACGATGGTTGGACTACGTTTCACTGTTGACGAAAGCTGAACTTCGTTTTTTGTCATGGCAGAGGCGATTTTGGAGCGCCTAGCTTCAGGAAAAATGCACAGCATCTGAAGTATCAACCTACAACTAGGCTTGATAATTTGCTAGAATCCGCGCCTACTTAAACGAGATGGCCCATGTCGCAACCCGATCCTTCGATTTCTAATTTTCGCTTTTTCCTAAATTACGCAGCGCGCCACCGTTGGACTTACGCTTTGGGTGTTTGTCTGTTGCTGATTACCAATTTATTTGCCGTTAATATTCCCCAATACATGGGTGAAGCCATCGATATGCTGCGTGCTTCGGACGCTATGAATATTGATGATCTGCATACCAAGATGTATTTGATTGCAGGCTTTGCGGTATTGATGATCGTCACCCGCACTGGGTCGCGCATGATGTTCTTTAACCCCGGTCGCGCGGTTGAGCGTGATGTAAAAAACGACGCGTTTCGAAAGCTCACCTTATTGCAGCGCGATTTTTATAATGAACACAGCAACGGCAAACTCATTTCAATCGTTAATAACGACGTTAATGGTATCCGCGCCTTGGCTGGTGTGGTGACTTTGCAAATCTTCAATATTTTGTTTGCGCTATCGTTAACCCCTTACAAAATGTGGCAGTTGTCGCCCTCGTTAATGCTGTATTGCGTGATTCCGGTATTTACCACGTTTATGATCAGCCGTAAGGCGGTGGGTAACATGCGCCGCATGATGAAACTTCGCATGCAGGAGCTACAGGAATTATCGGGTAAGTCGGTCGAATTGTTATCAGGCATCGATGTGATTCGTAATAGCCACATCCGCGATTGGGCTGAAGGCCGATTTGAAACCGAAAACCAAAAGTTACTTGATCGTTCGATTGAGTTGACCAAGATCCGCACCATTTACATGCCTTTGTTGGGATATACCGATCGCTTAATTAAAGTGGTCGTGCTTATTGTTGGTGGCATGCAAGTTATTAACGCCGAGTTAAGCCTGGGTGATTTGGTCGCGTTTTTAGCCTACGCCACGTTGCTGGCGATGCCGTTCTTTTCGATGGCGATGATTTGGTCTGCCTTCCACAACGGTATGATCAGTATTGCTAGTCTGCGTAATATCCTCGATCGTGAAACGTCAGTCATCGATCAACAAATCATGGCTAATGAGCAACGCGATGAATTATTTTCCCGACAGCTAGAGGTTCGCAACCTCACCTACAGCTACCCTGGCCAAACCCAGCCGGCGCTCAAGAATATCAGTTTTAGCATTGAGCCGGGGCAAACCATAGGTATTTTGGGCCAAGTAGGTTCAGGTAAGTCTACCCTGGTGAATTGTTTGAACAATTACCTCGATGTGCCCCTTGAGTCAGTATTTATCGATGGCCAGGATATCACCCAAATGGCGCGAAGTGATTTGCGCAGTGCGGTGCGTACTGTGACACAGGATCCGTTCTTGTTTTCTGACAGCGTTGAAAACAACGTGTTGTTTGGCAGTCAGGGTGAGGGCGATCTAAACCATACCCTCAAGCGAGCAGCCATGGATAAAGAAGTCGCTAAGTTTCCAGAGGCGCAAGACACCATGGTGGGCGAGAAGGGTATTTTGTTATCCGGTGGTCAAAAGCAGCGCTTAAGTTTAGCGCGTGCGCTTTATACGCCGTCAAAATTATTAGTGTTAGATAACGTATTGTCTGCGGTTGACAACGATACAGAACGCTTTCTATTAAAAGAACTATTCGGTCAAAAGGGGCATAAAGCGGCGATTATTGTGTCGCACCGCGCTTCGGTTTTAGAGCGAGTCGATCATATTTTGGTATTGGATGAGGGCGAAATCATCGCCCGAGGCACCCATGCAGAGTTAATGCAGAGCTCGCCGCTGTACGCTGAAATTTGGCGCCTGCAACAGGACGAAGCGCATGCAGTGTCTGCCAATGAGGAGGTGTCACAATGAGCAACAAGCAACGCTTTGACTGGCATTTGATCAGTAATTTCTTAGAGTTTTTAAAACCTTATCGTAAAGAAGTTACCTGGGGTGTGATTGCTGTGCCGGTATCGATGGTTTCGTCGGTCTTATTCCCGTGGATGATCATGCATATTGTCGATACAGCCATTTCTAGCGGCGATTATGCCGCACTCTATGGTTGGGTTGGTCTTTTGTTCGGTGTGTTGGTAGTGAACTATCTATCCGACGCGAGCTTTAACTTCTTTTTACAAAACGCGGCACTGCGAGCGCTGCGCGATATGCGCACGGTGATGTTCCAGCGTGTGCTCAGATTCTCGCGCGATTACTTTGATACTCGCCCCGTGGGGGTGACCCTCACACGATTGACCAGTGATCTTGAGGCAGTCAGTGAATCCTTTGCACAGGGTTTATTGGGTATGGTGCGCGACGTGCTCACTACCTTGGCGTTATTGATTTTCTTGTTTGTCATTAACTGGCAGTTAGCGTTAGTGGTGTTGGTATTAGCCCCACCGACGTATTTTGTGACCGAATATCTGCGTAAGCGTTTGCGTGTTGCCTACGCCAATGGTCGTAAAGTGTTGGCTGAGGGTACGGGGTATTTGCAAGAAGGTTTGAACGGTATGAAAACCGTGCAGCTCTATTCTGCCGAAGACGCTGTGCAGTCTCGTTATGAGGGCTTCACCGAAGGCTTTTACAACGCTCAGTCGCGCTCTAACCTTTTAGACGCGACCCTGTTTGCCATTATTGAAGGTCTCACCACCGTGGCGATGGCGTTAATTATTTGGGTCGGTGCAGGTCAAATTCTTGAGGCAACGATTACCTTTGGGGTGTTGATTGGCTTTACCCAAACGCTGGATCGTATTTTTGTGCCGATTCGTGATTTTACCTCGCAAATCGCCTCAATTCAGCGCGCGTTAGCAGCATTTGCCAACATTGAAGAGATCTTTAATCAGCCGCTGCAGTACCCGATGCAGGGTGAAAAAGCAAAACATAGCCAATTGTCGAGCTTTGAGTCACTCGAATTTGACCAGGTGAGTTTCAGTTACACCGCCGATGGTCCGCAGGTGCTTAAAGATGTCTCGTTTACCTTAAACAAAGGTCAGCAAATTGCTTTGGTGGGAGCGACTGGGTCGGGCAAATCGACAATTCTTAGGTTGTTGACCAAAACTTATGAAAACTACAGTGGTTCGATTCGCTTGAACGGTGTAGAACTGCGCGATATTAGCTTGCCTGATTTGTCGCATATCTTTGCCTTGATGCAACAAGATGTTTACCTATTCACGGGCTCGGTGGGCTTTAATATTGGTCTTGAGCGCCCGGGTATTGATCAACAGGCGATCGCCGATGCGGCGCGCTATGTCTATGCCGATGGGTTTATCGAACAATTGCCAGGTCAATATGATTTTATTATCGAAAACAATGGCGGCAATCTATCTGCTGGCCAAGGTCAGTTGATTGCTTTTGCGCGTGCTATGGCAGCAGGCTGCGATGTGGTTTTGCTGGATGAGGCTACCGCCTCTGTGGACTCTAAAACCGAAAAGCTGATACAGCGAGCAATTGATCATGTATTTAGTGAAAAAACAGTGATTCGAATGCCATTGACGTTAACGACATCATGTTCGCGCGGGATTCGACCCAAGAAATGCATCACAAAACCACTGGCAGTTTCATAAGGACCTTCTGGAACTTCTAGACGAGTTTGCTCAATTAAATCCTCAATAGAGATCAAGCCATCGACCTCGAAATCACCAGTGCGCTCTTCTAATGAAACCTCGGCTTGCTGATCATCATATTCATCACGAATATCACCAATAAGAACTTCAACTAAATCCTCAAGGGTCACAATTCCATCTGTTCCACCGTACTCATCTAAAACAATTGCAAGATGCTGACCTTGCATACGCATTTCAGTAAGTGCAGGAAGAACGCCCTTAGTGCCAGGCAAATACATAATGTTTCGCACAAGTTCAACGATTTTCGTCGCCTTGCTTGCAAGTGATGTATCCAATAAATCACGGACATGAATAAATCCCACAACTTCATCTGATGAGCCACGAACTACTGGATAACGAGAATGAGCTTTTTCAACAGCTAATTCAATCGCTTTGCCAACTGTTAATGATGCATCCATGAAATCTACCTCGGTACGAGGCACCATTACTTCATGAACTTGACGTTCAGATGCGTTAAAGACTTCTTCAACTATGTCGCGCTCTTCTTCGGTTAATGCAGCATGACCCGCAACTAAGTCAAGCAGCTCTTCTTCAGACATTTGGCTACGTTGTTCTTTGGGATCAACACCAAATGCGCGAACCACAAAATCAGTTGAACGAGATAGCAGCCAAATAACTGGGCGAAAAATCTTGGCCGTAAAATCGATGATCCCCGCAGATGCCAAGGAAATTT
The DNA here is from genome assembly GCA_023255355.1 of Pseudomonadales bacterium. Classification (GTDB taxonomy): domain Bacteria; phylum Pseudomonadota; class Gammaproteobacteria; order Pseudomonadales; family JAHEIH01; genus JAHEIH01. The sequence continues at coordinate 6,157 of JALRIU010000002.1, forward strand.
CCTCAGTACGAAAGAGCGCTAAGCGTTTTGGAACCAACTCACCAAAAACTAAAGAGAAGTAGGCAATAACGAGAGTTACTCCCACAATTGAAATGGTGTTACTCCAGCCAGCCGATAGGCCTTGATCCTCTAGCCATGGGATTACATAACCACCAAGCTTTTCTGCGCCCAAAGCGGCAGATAAAAATCCGCAAACCGTCACACCAACTTGGGCAGCGGCTAGGAATCTGTTGGGGTTTTCGGCAAGGGCGGCAACGCGAGCGCCACGTTTTCCGCGGCTGGCTAATTGTCGGATCTGACTTTCACGTAAAGAGATGAGTGCGATCTCAGCGGCAACAAACAGGGCGGCGAGCAAAATAAGGCCGGCGACGGTTGCTAGATCAGCAAATAGTGAACCTAACGAGTGAGATTCCATTATGTGAGAAGTATACGTTCTCCCCGCCGTGGCGCGAAGCGGGATCTTCCGAAATCCTCGCATAAGCCGTAACCTTGCGCCGTTGGCCAACCGG
>JALRIU010000034.1 GCA_023255355.1 Pseudomonadales bacterium
AAGTATCAATAGTTTGGTCATGTCAGCACGCTATGGCAGAAACGCTCATGGCACTTGATGACGAAGCTTTTATGGCTGATTTAAGTCATGCCAGCGAAACGATCTTAGGTAATGCGATAGCTGTCGGCCCACGCCAATGTGTGCCCTTAAGACAGCGTCACGCGACAGACTACATAAAGCAACGATGCGTATTAATCGGCGATGCTGCGCACACGATACATCCCCTCGCTGGTCAAGGCATGAATATAGGGCTTGGCGATTCCATCGTGCTAGTAGAAGAATTACTCAGGTCAAAAATGCGAGGCCTTGGCGTGGCGCATAACCAAGGGCTAAAGCGCTTTCAACGTCGTCGCAAGTCTGAAAACTTGAATATGATGTATACCATGGAAGGCTTTAAGCGCTTGTTTGAAACTAAGGATTTGCATCTTTTATGGGCGCGCAATGAGGGTATGCGCTGGCTTAATCGTATTGATAGCATTAAAACCAGCATCGTGGCCGCAGCTGTAGGTCAGGATTAATCTAGAAACCTTTCCAACACCGCATTAAGGTAAAGGGCTCCTCGCTCTGTTGTCGCCAAACGGTCGTCACGATCTACCATTAGACCCTCAGCGCGAAGCTGATGCCAAGTTGGAATCAATTGCGCAACATCAACTAGCGTGCGTTCAGTAAAAAGTTCTATCGAGACGCCCTCACGCAATCGCAAAGCGTTCATCATAAATTCGAAGGCCTGATCTTTATGTTCAATAGTGTTTAGCTTACAAATATTCAGGCTATCTTTTGACATATAATGTTCAGGTAAGCGGGTTTTTTGACTGCGAATGATGCGTCCTTCTGCGGGGAGGGTAAATTTGCCATGTGCGCCAGCACCGATGCCAATGTAATCGCCAAAATGCCAATAATTTATATTGTGACGACTTTGATTACCCGGACGGCTATAAGCGGACACCTCATATTGGATAAGGCCATGTTGCTTAATGCAATCCCAGCCTGCCTCGGCAATATCACAAAGGATATCCTCTTCTGGGAGTGTTGGCGGGGCAGAATAAAACGCCGTATTTTGCTCTATAGTTAGCTGATACCAGGAAAGGTGCTTTACACCTAGGCTAAGCGCTGTATTGATGTCATGTAGCGCATCTTCGACTGTTTGTGAAGGCAGGCCATGCATTAGATCGATATTGAAATTATCGAATCCTGCATACTGGGCAATGCCAATGGCTTTTTGAGCCTCACCACCGGAGTGAATTCTACCAAGGGCACTTAAATGCTTATCCTGAAAGCTTTGTACGCCGATCGATAAACGATTAACACCCGCTTCGCGGAAGCCAGTAAATTTAGCTTGCTCAAATGTACCCGGATTCGCCTCGAGGGTAATCTCGCAATCTGGACTTAGCGTTAAGCGCGATTCGACACCGCGTAAAATTCGGCTAATGCCAGCCGCTGAAAACAAACTTGGAGTGCCGCCCCCAAAGAATATGCTTTCAATCGAACGGCCTTGTGCATAAGGTAGATCTGCGTCTAAATCGCGCATTAAGCTATCAATATAGTTATCTTCTGGTAACTGTTCAGTTTTTTGTGCGTGGGAATTAAAGTCGCAATAAGGACATTTACGAACACACCATGGAATGTGGATATACAGTGAAAGAGGTGGCAATGTCAGCATTATGAAAGGGCTTTGAGCATGGCCTGCATGGCTTTGCCGCGATGGCTAATTCGGTTTTTATGAGCTGGATCCATTTCTGCTGCAGTACACTGTAAATCGTCAAGCCAAAATAACGGGTCATAGCCAAACCCACCGCTACCTTGGGGGGCAGACAAAATAGTACCTTCCCAACTGGCATGGCAAATAATCGGAACAGGGTCTTCCGCTGAACGCATAAAAACTAACACACAATGATAGCGAGCGGTTCTATTTGTATGGTTTTGAAGCTGTTTCAAAAGCTCGAGGTTGTTACTTGTGTCATTGGCGCCAGGGCCTGAAAATCTTGCTGAATAGATGCCGGGTGCACCATTGAGTGCATCAAGCGCTATGCCTGAGTCATCGGCAAGTGAAGGCAAGCCAGTATGCAAACAACAGTTTCTAGCCTTTATTAAGGCGTTTTCAACAAAGGTTAATCCGGTTTCCTCTGCTTCGGGAACTTGCCATTCAGATTGAGCATCAACCTGCCAGCCAAGGGGTGATAGCATGTCAGAGAACTCACGCAATTTGCCCTTGTTGCCAGAAGCGAGTACTAACTTAGCCATTAGCGTAATTTATAAATCGCTGTGGCACCAAATAGATTGGGGAACCACTTGGTTAACAACCCTTGACTGCCGTCTGCTTCGACAACCACTTTTGCAACAATAGTAATGTTAAGTTCGTGGCATAAATCTTCAAAATCGCTGATTGTACAAAAATGAAGATTGGGGGTGTCATACCATGAATAGGGCATGAATTTAGACACTGGCATGTGTCCAAATAATCCTAAATGTAACCGGCTTCGCCAGTTGGCAAAGTTTGGAAAGGCGACAATCCCTTCGTTACCGACACGCAATAATTCTTGCAGTACCTTGTGAGGGTAATGGGTTGCTTGCAGCGTCTGAGTCATGACCACAAGGTCAAAGCTCTTATCAGCAAAGTTTGGTAGGCCTTTGTCGATATCCTGTTCTATCACGCTTAAGCCTTGTGCAGCGCAAGCGAGGATATTGTCAGCATCAATTTCAATGCCTAAGCAAGCGTGACCATCCTCTTTAAGAATAGACATCAACGAACCGTCACCGCAGCCCAAATCAAGTACGCGGCTATCAGCTTTAACCCAACGGCGAATAATTTCTAAATCAACCCGCATTATTCAGCTCCTTGGCAACATTGTTCATGTAGGCTGCAAACAGATCTTCATAGCGCTTGTTGGGCAGTAAGAACGCATCGTGACCATAGCTAGATTCGATTTCGGCATATGATACAGGGCGTCTAGCAGCCAACAGTGCCTCGACAATTTCTTGCGAGCGTTGCGGCGCAAAGCGCCAATCAGTACTGAAAGAAATAACCAAAAACCCGCATTTAGTATGGCTAAACGCTTCGCTGGGGTTGTCGTTGTACTCGCGGGCAAGATCGAAGTAATCGAGGGCCCGCGTCATTAAAATGTATGTGTTAGCGTCAAAGCTTTCTGCAAATGTATCGCCCTGATATTCAAGGTAACTTTCAATTTGAAATTCGTAATCGAATTCAGTGCCAAGATCAAAATTACCACGTTTAAGTTCACGCCCAAATTTCTCACCCATCAAGTCATCAGATAAGTAGGTTACATGCGCAATTTTACGTGCTAGTGATAGACCAATACGGGGTTTAGTTTTGAAATCATAAAAATGGCCATCGTGCCAGTCTGGATCCTTGGAGATCGCACTGCGAGCGATATTATTAAAGGCAATATTTTGCGAGCTTAGATTCATCGCTGATGCGATCACGATACAGTGACGAATCTTATCAGGGTATTCCAGCGACCAACGCATGGCCTGCATACCGCCTAGGCTGCCACCGACTACAGCGGCAAGTTGCTCGACACCTAGGTGATCTAGAAGGCGAGCTTGACTATGTACCCAATCTCGACAGCGTAAAATAGGAAAGTCTGATCCCCAGGGTTTGCCAGTGGCTGGGTTTATTGTGTTCGGGCCTGTACTACCATGACAGCCACCCAAATTATTAAGGGCAATCACAAAGAATTTATTGGTATCAATCGCTTTGCCGGGGCCAATATAATGATCCCACCAGCCAGGGCGTTTATCATCGTCGCTATAGACACCTGCTGCGTGATGATTGCCACTAAGGGCGTGACAAATCAATACCGCGTTGGATTTATCGGCATTGAGTTCACCGTAGGTCTCATAGATCAATTCAAAGTTATCCAACGTACGGCCGTTTGATAATGCCAGTGGCTCTTCAAACTGCACAGTTTGTGGATGAACAATGCCTACTGAGGCGGGTTGCTGTTGTTGGCTCATTCGCCTTCCTTAAATGCCCAAAACTAATCCAGGTGGAAGGCCTGAAGCCGCCCCTAGATGTGAGATGATAATTTTAGATATGTTGATTCCAATAAATGCAAATATTGGGGAAATATCTAAACCGCCCAGCGAGGGTAGGATGGCGCGGATGGGGCGCATAATAGGGTCAACCAGTTGAGAGATCAATAGTGCAGCAGGATGGTAACTACCTGGCGCAATCCAACTCAAAACTATCGAGACAATTAATGCAAAGAAATACACATTGGCAATCATTTGCAGCAGACCTATCAGACCCCATAAAGCCAGTTTGGCAGGGTTATATAAACCGTACCCTTGCATAACCAAAATCAAACTCATGGCGACAACTTGAATAATCACACCGAGGACAATCGAGGCGATATCCAAGCCACCAAACCCTGGCACAACCTTACGAATAGGCATTAGCAATGGATTGGTCACTTTTACGAGTGTTTGAGAGATCGGGTTGTAAAAGTCAGCGCGAGCTACCTGTAGTAAAAACCGGGTCACCACCACGAAAAGGTAGAGTTCGAATAGGGTTTGTACTAAATAGGTGCCAATATCAGCTGCTGCGCCCATAAGCGTGCTCCTTAGGTAAATAACGTGCTCATTTCCTGCGATCGCGCAACCGCGGTTTGCAGGGCTTTGTTAACTATAGTCGCTAAATCGTCTGCCTCAAAGGATTGAATGGCACGTTCTGTAACTCCGTTTGGCGAAGTAACTCTGCGGCGAAGTTCGACCACGTCGATATCGGTTTCACTTGCCATTCTCGCCGACCCTAGAACGGTTTGTAGCGCTAGTTTTTCGGCAACATCGCGGCTCAGACCGAGGCCTTCAGCAGCTTCAATTAAACATTGGGTAAACAGAAATATATACGCTGGCCCGCAACCAGATAGCGCGGTCACTGCGTGTAATTGTTCTTCATCATCACACCACATAGCAACGCCTACTGCTGACATAATTTGTTCAGCAAGCGCTTTTTGAGCAACGCTACAGCCGGTGTTGGCATAGAGGCCTGTTGCACCCGCACGTAATTGGCTTGGTGTATTAGGCATGCTTCTAACAATGGCACACTTTCCACCTATCCAATCGGCAAGGCTGGCCGCCGTTACACCGGCGGCAACCGAAATAACAAGTTTACCGCGAAGTGACTCGGCGTGCTCTTTCACTAAGTCTTTCATCATTTGTGGTTTCACAGCTAGCACCACAACGTCAGCAAATGTTATCGCGGCAGCATTATCTGTAGATACGGTAATGGCGCCCAGCGATTGGGCACGTGCCAAACTAGCATCACTGCGGGCTGTGGCATAAATGTTGGCGGCTGCAAAACCCTCAGCTAATAGCCCACCTATGATACTGTTTGCCATATTCCCCGAGCCGATAAATGCGATGCGTGGCTGTTGTTGAGTCATTATCTTGCTCCAAAAATATCGGTGCCAATTCTTACCATGGTGGTTCCTTCCGCGATGGCGGCTTCAAGATCACCCGACATACCCATTGAAAGGGTGTCACAACTTGAATAATGTTGTTGAACCACATCGAAAATAGATTTTACGCGAGCAAAGTTGGACCGTTGTACTTCAATGTCGTTACTGTGCTCTGGAATGGCCATGATACCACGCAATACTAAATTGTCCTGACTATTCACCACCTCCGCCAAGCTTAATACATCTTCCAAACTGTCAGCACCACCTTTACTGGCTTCGTCATTAATGTTGATTTGGATACAACATTGTAAAGGAGGTAGTGATGTGGGACGTTGCTCAGAAAGCCGGTGAGCAATTTTGGCGCGATCGATGCTGTGAACCCAGCTAAAATTTTCTGCTATGGGGCGTGTCTTGTTGGACTGAATTTGACCGATAAAATGCCAATTGATGTCCTGATGTTGGCAGTTAGTTATTTTATCGAGTGCATCTTGCAGATAATTTTCGCCAAAATCACGCTGATCCAACTGATAAACTTCATCGACCATGGCAAGCGGTTTTGTTTTTGATACGGCCAGTAATTTTACTGCGTCCGCAGTCCTACCTGCCGTTTGTTCGGCATGACGGATCCGTTCCAAAACTGATAAGTATTGTTTAGCGATGATTGACATGGCATTCCGATTGGCGGTATCTAAATATCGTTATTATACTTTTGTGAAAATTAATTGCAGCTTTGTATGCACACTTTTATTCCACAAGGAATGATCATGGATATCACAGAATTACTCGCGTTTAGTGCCAAACAAAATGCCTCAGACCTTCACCTATCAGCAGGCCTTCCACCGATGATACGCGTTGATGGCGATGTAAGAAGGATTAATCTTCCGCCCATGGAGCACAAAGAGGTCCATGCATTAATTTATGAAATCATGAATGATAAGCAGCGCAAGGATTTCGAAGAGTTTTTAGAAACAGACTTTTCCTTTGAGGTACCGGGGGTTGCTCGGTTTCGTGTCAATGCCTTCAATCAGAACCGCGGCGCAGGTGCGGTATTTCGGACGATTCCATCTAAAGTGCTGACGATGGAAGAGTTGGGTATGGGGCAAGTATTTAAGGATATTTCAATGACGCCGCGTGGCTTGGTGTTAGTGACAGGGCCTACTGGGTCGGGTAAATCTACGACGCTTGCCGCGATGATGGACTACATCAATGACAATAAATATGAGCACATTTTAACTATCGAAGATCCAATCGAATTTGTGCACCAGTCTAAGAAATGTCTAGTTAACCAGCGTGAGGTTCACCGCGATACTCATGGTTTTGATGCCGCGCTGCGCTCTGCCTTACGTGAAGACCCTGACATTATTCTCGTGGGCGAGATGCGTGACCTTGAAACAATCCGTTTGGCACTCACAGCAGCAGAAACAGGTCATTTGGTTTTTGGTACGTTGCACACCACATCAGCGGCAAAAACGATTGACCGTGTCATCGACGTGTTTCCCGCAGAAGAAAAATCGATGGTCCGTTCTATGTTGTCAGAGTCATTACAAGCCGTTATTTCACAAACGTTGATGAAAAAACAGGGTGGTGGCAGGGTGGCGGCTCACGAAATTATGCGTGGTACGCCGGCTATTCGAAACCTCATTCGCGAAGATAAAATTGCCCAAATGTATTCAGCTATCCAGACGGGTGCGGCACAGGGCATGCAGACACTTGATCAATGCCTTCAGGAGTTGGTTGATAAGCGCATTATCAGTCGTGAAGCAGCCCGTGAAAAGGCCAAGATCCCCGCTAACTTTTAAGGGTTGTTGATAACAACATGGATATTCAAAAGCTTTTATTGTTGATGGTAGAGAAGGGTGCCTCTGATTTATTTATCACCGCAGGTAAACCACCTTCGGTAAAATTGGACGGCAAAATTACCCCCGTCACCAGTCAGCCCTTGAGCCCAGAAACCGCTAGAGAAGTGGTGCTTGGGGTGATGAATGAAAAACAACGAGAAGAGTTCTTAACGACCCACGAATGCAATTTTGCTATTGCCTCAAGAGGGACTGGCCGATTTAGGGTCAGTGCGTTTTACCAGCGTAATCAGGTAGGTTTGGTTGCTCGTCGGATTGAAACAGTCATTCCAACCAGTGAACAACTTGGTTTACCACCGATTCTGAATGAGATGGCAATGACCAAACGTGGTCTCATTATTTTTGTCGGTGCAACGGGTACGGGTAAATCGACTTCGCTGGCGTCAATGATTGGTTACCGCAACCGCAACTCCCGTGGGCACATTATTACGGTCGAAGACCCCATTGAATTTGTGCATCAACATGAAGGCTGTATTGTGACCCAACGCGAGGTTGGTATTGATACTGAGTCCTTTGAAGTGGCCTTAAAAAATATGCTTAGACAGGCCCCTGATGTCATTTTAATTGGCGAGGTGCGTACACGCGAAACCATGGAACATGCAATCACGTTTGCTGAAACCGGCCACCTCTGTCTTTGTACGCTTCACGCAAATAATGCCAACCAGGCACTGGATCGTATCATGCACTTTTTCCCACATGAACGTCATGCACAATTGTGGATGGATCTTTCGTTAAATTTAAAAGGGATGATTGCTCAACAGTTAGTTCCTAAAAAAGATGGCGAGGGTCGGGTAGCAGCAATTGAAGTATTGTTAAATTCGCCACTGGCGTCTGATTTGATTCATAAAGGTGAGGTTCACCAATTAAAAGAATTGATGGCTAAATCGAATGAACTAGGCATGCAAACCTTTGACCAGGCTTTATATAAGTTATATCGCGACGATGTAATTTCTTATGAAGATGCACTTGCTCACGCAGACTCAGCCAATGATCTTCGTTTGATGATCAAGCTTGATGGTCAAGATGAGAAAAGTATGGATGATGCGATTGGTGGATTATCAATTGATGATTAAAGCCTATCTATTAACCTAACGTTTTAAAGTTGGGGCCTCGCCTGCTAAAGTTGGCGATTTAATCGCCATTTTGTTTAGCTAACCAGGATTCCAATATATATTTAGCTGCTATGCTATCAACGGGATTGTGTTTGTAATCTCGACTACCACCTCGTTGCATCACAGTGCCTTTGGCTTCAAAGCTTGATAATCGTTCATCCATCATTTCACTTTTCAGACCGAAGCGTCCATCTAAGCGACGCGCAAATTTTCTTGCGCGAGTACACATTTCGCTTTCGCTGCCATCCATATTGAGTGGCAGACCGACAATCGCTAGGCTTGGTTGCCACTCGCTAATAATCCGTTCCAATTCATCCCAATTAGGTACGCCATCACTCGCCTTTATAGGGCGCAGTGGGCGGGCCTCACCAAGCGTTATTTGGCACACTGCAATCCCAATATTAGTGGTGCCGAAATCAAAACCGATAATGAACGTATTGTTAGGCATTAGGCGTGCCCCGCTTGGCTACTGATAAGGTTGTAGTCGATGCCAAGTTGAGCAAGTGCCGCAACAGCGCGTTTTTCAAAAGGTGTTTGGAAAATAATGGCTTTATCTGCGGGGGTGTTTAACCACGCATTATTAATAATTTCATCTTCAAGTTGTCCAGGCCCCCAACCGGCATAACCTAGTGCAACAAGAAAGTTTTCTGGACCTTCACCTCGTGCAATGGCTTCAATGATGTCATTTGATGTTGTGAGTTTTAAACCATTAGGCAGTTCCATTGTTGAATCCCAATGCTTTTCGCCATCATGTAAAATAAGACCTCGATCGACTTGCACCGGGCCGCCTGCAACAATGGTCAAATCTTGACGAGACTCAATAATATCTAGCCGGTCTTCAAATAGGTCAGAAAATACCAAACTGGTTGGTCGATTAATGACAATACCCATCGCACCTTCTTCATCATGTTCGCACATATAGGTTACCGATCCGGTAAAAATACCGTCCACCAAGCCAGGCATAGCTACCAGAAAATGGTCACGCAATGATGAAAACTCGACATTGATTGGTTCAGACATATCAATTGGCCCTAGAAGAAAGCCGTGCGTTGCGAAATTGCCACGTACGAATAATCTCTAATATGTCGGTATTTTTGGCAATTTCAAGAGGCAATTCTGCAAAAGGTGCTGCTAGATGAACGATGTTGCGAGCAGCTTGATCCAAAATGACATGACCAGAAGATGCCAGCATGCGTACTTCTTTGATACTGCCATCGGGTGCAATAGCAACCATTAATCGTACATCACCCTCAAGCCCTAGAGCTTTTGCACGCTTTGGATAGAAGCGATTACCTGTCTTTTCAACCTGTTGCTGCCACTTTAATAAATAATCTGCTTCAACTGCATATGCGGTTGAAACCGACGTCAGTCGTGTAACCTTAGGCATTTTGGCGTAGCTATTTTGCAAACTATCTAAATGGGCCTGCAAGCTCTCAATATCGTGACTCAAATATTGCTCAGTCAAAACATCGATCTGATCCGTTGGTTCACGCTCTAACATCTCATCTGTTTGCCAGTCTGCGCTATCATTTTTTGCAATGATAGGTGCGTCACTGGGGTTGCGTTGACGGTTTTGTTGGTCGATATAGATCTCGGATTTTTGGCCGATGTAGGGGCTTTCCATCGGTGTGAAAATGGCTTGATTGTATTCGTTGTCGCCACTTCCTTGTTGATTCATTTGGGCAATAAAATCGGCTGCTTGAATCTTATCTGGGGCTTGGGTCAGCGCTAGAGTAATCTCAAGCATTGGTGTCTGTATTCTTTCCGTTGACCACTCAAAATTAAGGCCAAATATGAGGGCGAGATGTACAATCAGTGCCCCTAGCAGCGCCTTTGCTAGTCGAAAATCCGCAATGCTAGAGGCTTGATTAAACATTATTTATTGAGAAGCTCTTCTATCACGTCCATAAATTGCCCGCCAATATCAAGGTTGTGTGCTGCATCGAGTTCGCGAATACAGGTTGGACTGGTGACATTAATCTCTGTGAGGTAGTCACCGATTACATCTAGTCCCACAAAGTATAGTCCTTTTTCGATAAGTGTCGGGCCGACTTGTTCAGTTATCCATCGATCTCGGTCAGAAAGCTCTACTGCAACGCCTGAACCCCCTGCGGCTAAGTTGCCACGTGTTTCCCCTTGCGATGGGATGCGAGCAAGCGCATGGCTTACAGGTTTGCCGTTCACCATTAAAATTCGTTTATCGCCTTTAACAATTTCAGGAATATAGCGTTGGGCCATAATGGATTGCGAGCCAAAAGCGGTAAGTGTTTCTAAAATAACACTGACGTTAGCATCGTCGGCCTTACAACGAAAAATTGAGCTACCGCCCATGCCGTCTAGGGGCTTGAAAATGACATCGCTATGCGTTTTGTGGAATGCTTTTAGTCGAGCCATGTCGCTACTGACAATAACGGGAGGACAGCATTGAGGAAATTGGGTGGCAAAAACTTTTTCGTTACAGTCGCGTAAACTTTGCGGTTTGTTGAGTACTAACACCCCAGCTTTTTCAGCCGCTTCTAAAATATAGGTGTTGTAGATGTATTCGCTATCGAAGGGTGGGTCTTTCCGCATCACGATAACATCGACAGCATCGGCTAAAACAACATCATGTTGTTCACCTTTTTCAAACCAGTGCTCCAGACTATTCATAACCTTAAGTTCGGTCACTCGAGATTTAGCGATACCTTGATCGATGTAAAGATCAGATGGCTCGATGTAAAGCAGGCTCCAACCTTTTGCCTGGGCGGCCAAAAGCATAGCAAGGCTACTATCTTTTTTAGGTTTGATTTTTTCGATGGGGTCCATCACCATGGCGAAGCGGATTGTCATAGCATTTCCTTAATTTGGGCGAGTTTAAATTTTCTCACCTATAATGATCGATGTGGTAATTTGCAAATGATAGCACCTACATTAGTCGCTGTAATGTATGCTATTGGGACATGATGTTTCCCATCCGATAAAAGGCCTAAGAAATGGAAAAAACGCTGGATCAATTGACTGTCTTGGTGGTCGATGACAGTAAGACAATTCGTCGCACAGCAGAAACTCTGCTAGGGAAGGAAGGCTGCCAAGTGGTCACTGCCGAAGATGGTTTTGCGGCCCTGGCGATGATTGTCGAACACAAACCCGATATTATTTTTGTTGATATTATGATGCCACGACTCGATGGCTATCAAGTATGCTCTTTAATCAAAAATAACGCGCAATTCAAAGAAACGCCGGTCATCATGCTATCGAGTAAAGACGGTCTCTTTGACAAGGCTAGAGGTCGAATTGTCGGCGCTGACGAATATCTGACAAAGCCCTTCGGACGCAGTGAGCTTATTGATGCTATCCGCGACAATTTAGATGTGTCGGCGTAGGTGGGCTTATGGCAACCATTCTTATCGTCGATGATTCAGAAACAGAGCGCCAACATTTAATTAAGCTTTTGCAAGCTAAGCACTACCAGGTCGTTGTTGCTAAAAGCGCAGAGGAAGGCATTGCAGCTGCCCGTGAAACTAAACCTGATGTTGTTTTAATGGATGTGGTGATGCCAGGCATGAATGGGTTTCAGGCGACTCGGTTATTAAGTAAAGACACGGCTACTGCGAATATACCTGTCGTGGTGATAAGCTCTAAAGATCAAGAGACAGATCGTATTTGGGCAGAACGGCAGGGGGCGTGTAATTATTTAGTCAAGCCGGTTAACAAGGATGATTTGTATCGGGTGTTGGTTGACATACTGGGCTAGGAGTTTGTATGGGAGCAAATGCTCAACATAGTTTTAATTACCTTAAAGGCTTAGATCAACAGTATCGAGCGAAAGCCAATCCGCTCCCAGTTGATCACATCGAGCAGCCTTGGTGGTCTGGTTTACTTGTTCAAATTGGTGATAGCAACATGGTTTGCCAGCAGCAATTAATTGCTGAAGTTATATCGCTACCTCGCTATAGTTATTTACCTGCTGCGCGTCCGTGGGTGATAGGGGTTGCTAACCTTCGTGGCGAACCCTTGCCTCTCATAGATTTAAGTTTATTTTTTAATACAACTCGGCGAGAAACACGTAATCGTCGTGTTTTGGTTTTGCGACAAGCTAACCAAGTGCTTGGATTAGTGGTCGATGGTGTGCATGGCATGCATCGCATTCTTGATGATGAACCTATGCGCGACCTAGAATGTCCCATTGTCGCGTGCAGAACTTTTGCCAAGCAGGCGCTCATGATTCGCCGCAAACAACATTGGTTCTTTGATTTAAAAGAACTACTTAACGATGAAAATTTTCTGAATGTCGCAAGACAAACTACCCGTGTGCGGAATATCTAAAGGATTGCACAATGAATGATACCCGAAAAGTTGAAATGAAAGGTGAGCGCGAGCTGCGTTGGCTAATTGCGAGTGTTTTGTTGGCTTTGCTCGCGTTGATAGCAAATGTGGTTATTTATTACCAAGACGGTCAACGAGATCAAATACGTGCTGAAAAGCTTGCTGATATGAGACTGATTGTAAAAAACCTTCAGGACGTAACAGCACAAAGCGTGGCTGGGGATGTTGTTGCATTTGATACGCTGCAATCTATGGAAAATCAGCATCGCCAATCGTCTCAATCTATCATTGAATTATCGTTATCAGATAATCGTCAAAATCTGCCGCTTACCGCCTTAAGACAAACTGGCGGCACGGTGTCTCAAACCTTACAAGCAATCATGTCCCATCGTGATGGTTTGATGATGTTACGCACCGATGCAGAATTATTACTTCAATCTTTACCTGCCATTCGCCAGCAATGGGCGGATATAGCTGAGTTATTACTGTCGCGAAATGCCAACGATCGGCAAGTTATGTTGGTTAACCAACAGGCCTGGCTGCTCGATCGAATGATACGACAATTAGATTATGTGGTTTTACAAAAAGCAGATGGTCAAAACGCGCTCGAACGATTTGCTAGAGATGAGGCTAAATTAAAGCAAGTTACTGAGGACCTGATGCGCGGTAATAGTCAGGCGTCTATTCAACGCATAACAGATACTACGGCCATCGGTTTGTTGGCCCAAATTGATGAGCAACAAGCTATGCTGTCGCGCTCAATGGCGCAACTGGACGAGTTAGCGCAAACCTATGGTGATGCTCATACCTTGTTGCAAGCATTGTCAGCGGATGCAAAAAATTATGATAACGCCATAACAGCTTTACAAAATAGTATCGCTCAGCTTAACAATCAGCGTCTAATTGGCTGGCGTAGTCTTCTTGCTGTCGCCTTTGTAACTATCATGCTTATTGTTTGGGTGTTTGTTCGTCAGCGTCGGCTTGCCCAGCAGCAATTACAGGAAGCGGCAGAGGCCACTGAGCGAAATCAAAAAGCTATTTTAAGATTGCTAGACGAATTAGCAGATCTTGCTGATGGAGATTTGACGATAAGCGCCACAGTCACCGAGGACTTCACTGGTGCGATTGCAGATTCGATTAACTTCACCATTGATCAATTGCGCGTCTTGGTTTCAAACATCAATGATACTGCGGTTAAGGTGTCCACTGCTGCTCAAGACTCACAGGCCACGGCTTTGCAATTAGCCAAGGCTTCTGAACATCAGGCTCATGAGATTGCAGGCGCGTCATCAGCAATTAACGAAATGGCTGTGACTATTGATCAGGTGTCCATCAACGCAGAAGAGTCAGCCCGAGTCGCTGATCGTTCGGTCGAATTAGCCGATACTGGCGCGCTTGTTGTGAGAAATACGATTGCTGGTATGGATACTATTCGCGAGCAGATTCAAGATACTGCCAAACGTATCAAACGGCTTGGCGAAAGTTCGCAAGAAATTGGCGATATTATTTCCTTGATTAATGATATTGCCGATCAAACTAATATTCTTGCATTAAACGCCGCGATCCAAGCGTCGATGGCAGGCGATGCCGGTCGTGGGTTTGCCGTTGTTGCTGACGAAGTTCAACGCTTAGCAGAAAGATCATCTGCAGCAACAAGACAAATCGAGGCGCTAGTCAAAACGATTCAAAGCGATACCAGTGAAGCGGTTATTTCAATGGAAAAAACCACGGCGGACGTGGTGCGGGGTGCTGAATTAGCGAATGATGCAGGCACAGCGTTATCTGAAATTGAAGAAGTTTCCAATGATCTAGCGGAGTTAATTCAGAATATTTCAAATGCTGCTCGACAGCAGGCGTCCTCTGCAGGGCACGTATCAAATACCATGAATGTCATTCAAGATATTACTTCGCAAACAGCACAGGGCACCATGGCCACGGCGAAATCGATTGGCAATCTTTCTGATTTGGCTAACCAATTACGCAATTCTGTAGCAGGCTTCACGTTACCAAATCAATCCCTAGATAACGTTTCTGAAAGTGCAGAATAATCCTATGCAGTTTTCCGCCTTAGAGACGCCACTTAATTTAAAAGATTTGCTGGCAAAGCGTTTAGGTCTAAGGTTTGACGGACAGTCCCAACTTCTAGGGGCCTCTATTAGGCGTCTTCATGACCTGACAGGACTAGATGAGGCCACACTTTTCAAGCGGATGTCTGAATCTCGTCTTGGCGATGATCTTTGGGAGGTTGTTTGCGATCATGTGGTGGTTTCCAGCAGTCGATTTTTTCGTGACCCTGAGATGTTTGATGTGGTGGAAGATTGGTTGCAGGATTTGATTTTAGAACCGCCGACGTCACTTTCTATGGTCAGTTGGGGGGCAGCAGATGGCAGAGAGGCATACAGCTTAGCCATTTTGATTGATGATATCCTTGGTAAATGTGGTATAAATTGGCAAGTGATGGGCTTTGATATTTCGCCGCGAGCACTTCAATTGGCTAGACAAGCACGCTACTTTAGACGGCAGCTTGATGGTGTTTCTGATGTTTATAGGGAACACTATTTTGTTGAAAATGAACAAGAGCTTTGGTCGCCAAAGGCGGGTCTTCGTAATCATGTGGCATTTTTCCATGCCCTGCTCGATGAAAATATTGAAGACTTAAAACCTGATGTGTTGTGTTGTCAAAATACCTTGATGTATTTGACAGAAGAGCAGCAAATGAAATACCTGAATTGGTTTGAAGAAATTATCCGGCCAGGTGGCATGTTATTGTTGAGTCCGGTTGATGCTAAAGGTTGGCGGCCAAAACATTTAACTGCACATCAAAATACTAAGGTTCGTGCATTTGTTAAACCCTTGGATTGATGATGAATTTCCAATTAATTGAACTGCATAGTGCTATCGCTAATATTTGGCCCCATATTGATGATCAAGATCAACAAGTGGTTCTGTGTCGTCAACTTGGAGCAGCGATGCAATTTACTGGCTTGGCTGGTTTGCAGTACTTCGGTCATGAGTTATGTCTGGCGAGTGCTTCGGCTGACCATAAGGCATTCACCGGCAGCGAGTGGATATTTTTACGTGATCGTATCGATGATGCGCTAAGTTCTGCCTATGCCGGCCATTCATTCCCTGCTGCAGCCTTGGTGGCTATCAATACTTTGCGAGCAAATGATGGCAGGCCGTTATTTTCTGCTAGTCACTGGTCAGCGGAAGTGTTGCGTGTTGAAGAACTTCTCAGCGATGAGACTGAGCGTGCAAAGCTAAAACCCTGGTTAATCAAAGCAGCACAATTGTTTAAATTAGCGGTAGTGCAAATCATCAAAGGTGAGGCTGATGGCCTTCGTGCACTGCAAAAGCTTGCCCCCCGTTTGAGTCAAGTCAGCCGTCGCTTTGCAAGTCATGGCTTGTGGTTACAGGTCGAAAAGTTCGTCGAACAATTAACTTCCGAGCAGTTATCACTGCAATTACCACAGTTATTACTTCGCCATGTACTGCAGGTATTAGTAAATATTGCCAAACAAGATCATCCAGAAGCTCCTATGACCCATGCGGATAACTTGGCAAAACAGCTGGCTGTTTATCAACAAAGCGTTGGGCAAAAAGCAACACCATGGCGCCAGCTCAAACGTGATGAGCGTCTAGGTGGTTCTATTCAGGCGATGCACGCCTTACAAAGTGCGTTGATAGATTTCTTTGAGGCTGGCTCAGAATTCGATGTGTTGATGAGCGTGCCGGGGCTTGCCAAAAAATTTGCCGACACCGTTGCCAATACGGAAGCGGATGATCTTGCCCAATATGGTATTGGGATCAGCCAGTACGTCGCTCAACAAGTTCTAGGACGAAAAGTTTTGCCAAGCGCAGAACGTATAGAGCAGATGACACGCATTATCGTGACCTTGGAAGTTGCCTTGCAGCGGCACGCCTGGGGCTTGGATTATAGTGCTTTATTAACATCAATCGAACGGCCTTTCCAACGGTTAACAGAAGATTTAGTCGACGATGTCGATCTTTCCGAAAGCATAGAAGAAGTGGTTAGTCCACAGGTGGTCGAGCAGACAC
>JALRIU010000062.1 GCA_023255355.1 Pseudomonadales bacterium
ATATCTTGGTGCAGTAATTACCTTATGTGTTGAAAAACGTGGCGTGCAGCGCGATCTTCAATTTATGGGGCGTCAAGTATCAGTGAGTTATTACTTGCCCATGAGTGAAGTGGTTTTGGACTTTTTTGATCGTTTAAAATCGGTTAGCCGGGGTTTTGCATCGCTTGATTATAGTTTTGTCCGTTTTGACCCCGCGAGCGTGGTTAAAATGGATATTATGATCAACGGTGAGAGAGTTGACGCGTTGGCGGTGATTATCCACCGCGAGTGGGCGCAACGCCGTGGTCGTGCCCTTACCGAAAAAATGAAAGAGCTTATCCCTCGGCAAATGTTTGATGTTGCAATTCAGGCGGCCATCGGTGGTCAAATTATTGCACGTACAAACGTCAAAGCTTTACGTAAGAATGTGACGGCCAAATGTTACGGCGGTGACGCGACAAGAAAGCGTAAGCTGCTTGAAAAGCAAAAAGAGGGTAAAAAGCGTATGAAGCAAGTCGGTAGTGTTGAAATTCCGCAGTCGGCCTTCCTCGCAGTATTAAAGGTAGATGATTAATGGATATTAACTTTCCGCTGATTATGGTTGTTCTTGTCTTCTCTGGTGCAGTAATTTGGGCCATTGATGCCATGTTATTTGCAGGTAAACGCAAGGCTCGCCTTGATAAAGCAAGGGCATCGGGTGCTGATAAAGCCGCACTTGATAAGCTTTCTGCAGATCCTCTGATGGTGGAATACGCCAAGTCATTTACCCCAGTATTAGCATTGGTGTTGGTGGTTCGTTCGTTTATGTATGAACCCTTCCAAATCCCCTCGTCTTCGATGGTGCCGACCTTGCAAGTGGGCGATTTTATTTTGGTTAACAAATATCACTATGGCCTGCGCTTACCTGTTGTTCGCACCAAAATCATGGAAAATAACGAGCCACAACGCGGCGATGTAATGGTGTTCTTTCCTCCTCACAAACCCTCTACGTACTTCATTAAACGGGTGATTGGGCTGCCTGGTGATGTGATCGAATATCGCAATAAAGTTTTGTATATCAATGGTCAACAAGCTGAACAAACATTGCAGGCGCATTTGCCAATTGATAACCCAGAATATCGAATTTTTGAAGAAAATCTGGATGGTGTGACGCATCAAGTAAGAACCGTCGATGCTAGACGTTTCAGAGATGATTTTCGTGCGGAAGTACCCGCCGGTCATTATTTTATGATGGGTGACAACCGCGATAACAGCAGTGATAGCAGGGTATGGGGATTTGTGCCTGAAGCCTCAATCGTCGGAAAGGCTGTAGCTGTTTGGCTCCATTGGGAAGATTTCTTTAGTATACCCAGTTTAGAAACTGCAGGTGGCATCCAATAAACCAACTATACTCAATAGAGTTACAGACGGGGTGAGGTAGGTTATGAAAGGACTGAGAAAACAACTAGGTATGGGCTCGCTAGAGTGGCTAGTAATTCTGTTTGTGGGGGGCATCTTGCTATCCACTGGGATAAAATTAGTGCCTATCTACATTGATAACATGGCCATTAAGGATGCCTTTAAAACGATTTACAGTGCGCAAAATCCCGCCAAATCAAAACCTCGTGCTGCCGATATTGCTGAGCTGATAAATAAAAAACTAGTCACCAACAATATCCACTATTTGAGTAAAGACAATATCGCTATCGATTACAGTAACGGCTCAGATATGCAACTAAACCTAAAGTATGATGTAAGAATTGATGTGGTTGGAAATATAGATGCCATTGTCAGTTTTGATCATGTCTTTTTTTATCCCAAAAAATAACACTCCATGAGCTCGATTCTTCTAAACCAGCTATGTAAGAACCTCGGTTACCAATTTATTAACCCTGAGTTGTTAAACCTAGCGCTTACTCATCGCAGCTTCGCTAAGAGTAATAACGAGCGTTTAGAGTTTCTGGGCGATTCGCTACTGAATTTATTTATTGCCGATGCTTTGTATAAGGCATTTCCTGAAACAAAAGAGGGGCATTTAAGCCGTCTCAGGGCGAGTCTTGTAAAAGGTGTAACCCTGGCAGAAATTGCGCTTGAGCTGGAAGTTGGTGATTGTTTGCGATTGGGTTCAGGTGAGATGAAATCTGGCGGGCATCGCCGTGAGTCTATTTTGGCCGATGCGGTAGAGGCCATCATTGGTGCTATTTATCTTGATTCAGGTATCGATGCTGCGCGTGATAGGGTGCTTACGTGGTTTGCAGAACGACTGGAAAATATCGATCTCGAGGAAAGTACCAAGGATGCCAAGACACGTTTACAGGAGTTCTTGCAAGGTCGTGGTAAGCCGCTGCCGGTCTATGATGTAGTGGCGACTCGCGGTGGAGATCACAACCCTCAATTTGATATTGAATGTAGCGTGGATGGTTTGTCTGAGAAAGTAAAAGCAACAGAAACGAGTCGCAAAAAGGCTGAACAATTGGCGGCTCGTCGCGCATTAAAATTACTCGGTGCGGAGAAACGCTAATGGATCAGAGTTTAGATACACGTTGTGGTTACATTGCTCTGATTGGCAGACCAAATGTTGGTAAATCGACCCTGTTGAATCGTATCCTTGGGCAAAAGCTGAGCATTACCTCCCGTCGGCCACAGACCACTCGTCATCAAGTCTTAGGGATAAATACCGTAGGTAAAAATCAATTTATTTATGTCGATACTCCTGGTATCCATAAATCGGCTGGAAAGGCAATCAATCGAGCCATGAATAAGGCAGCAACCTCTGCCTTAAAAGACGTTGATGTAATCGTTTTTCTTGTCGATAGAACACGCTGGACTGACGAGGATGAACTGGTCATGCAAATGATCGAAAGCCAGAAAATGCCTGTCATCATTGCTATCAATAAAACCGATCGCCTGGAAGACAAAGCTGCGTTAATTCCAGTCATAGAAAATATTGCTAAACGTATGCCAAGCGCAGAAATTATTCCAATGGCAGCCTTGCATGGCAATAACGTCGATGTTTTAGAAGACACCGTAGCTAAGTATCTACCTCAGGGTATTCATTATTTTCCTGTGGACCAAATTACCGATAGAAATCAACGTTTCTTTGCTGCAGAACTGGTGCGTGAAAAAATTATGCGCCAGCTCGGTGATGAACTGCCCTACGAAATGACGGTCGAAATCGAAGAATTTAAGGTTGAGGGGCATACTCTTCATATCCATGCCACGATTTTAGTTGAACGTGATAGTCAAAAGCGTATTGTTATTGGCGCTAAAGGCGAGCGTTTGAAAAAAATTGGTATAGAGGCGCGCAAAGATATGGAAATGATGTTTGGCCTCAAAGTAATGCTCAATCTTTGGGTCAAGGTTAAGTCGGGTTGGTCTGATGATGAACGCGCTCTTCGTTCGCTAGGGTACATGGACGACATGTAATGACTGAGCAAGTCAAAGCTGTCTACGTGCTCCATACCCGCGATTATCGCGAAACGAGCTTGTTGATCAATTTGTTCAGCCGCGAGCATGGTCGCATAGATGCTGTTTTGAATGGCGGTAAGGGTAAAAAATGGCGAGGTGTTGCTCGTGAATTTAGCCCCTTATTTGCTTTTTGGAATGGACGGGGTGAGCTTAAGACGTTAACTCAGTTGGAGCAGGCAAGTATGCCTCATAGCCTCACTGGTGATGCTTTACTATCTGGTTTGTACGTTAATGAGTTAATACAACGCCTGCTGCCCGTGAATGAACCCCATCCTGATCTGTTTGACCAATATTGTGTTTGCTTGGATGGCTTGGCAGGTGGAACGGATGTTCAAGCAGAATTACGTCGCTTTGAATGGCAACTTCTCACTGAGCTTGGCTATCAATTGGATTGTCATAGGGATGCGTTTCAAAATCCGATTGAGCCGTCTGTAGAGTATTCTTTTCACATCAATCAGGGTTTTGTTGCCAGTGGTGTTGATGATCAGGTAAGGTTTCTCGGCTCGCACATCTTGGCTTTGGCTGAAAACAATCTTACCAATAAGGATGTGCGACGTTCAGCGAAAATACTTATGCGCGAGGCTTTGGCGCCCTTGTTGGGTAATAAACCCTTGAAAAGTCGGGCACTTTTTAAACGAGATAAAACCGAATGATTACTGGTATTGGTACAGATATCGTTAATATTGCTCGTATTGAGCAAGTTTTAGCTAGGCAGGGTGATAAATTTGCCGAACGTATCTTGCATCCAGACGAGCTCTTAAGCTATCGCGATCATAATCAGCCGGCGCGCTTTTTAAGCAAGCGATTTGCTGTTAAAGAGGCAGCCTCTAAAGCCCTTGGCACGGGTATTGGTCAAGGAGTGAGTTGGCGTGACATTGTGTTAGAGCACGATGCTCTTGGTGCTCCCCTGCTAGCCCTCGAAGGTGCTGCACTGGTGAGAGCTAATGCCATGGGTGCCCAACATTTTTATGTAACTTTAGCCGATGAAGTCGACAGCGTTGTCGCTTTCGTCGTGATGACAAAATAGTGAGACCGTGTTTGCAGCACGTAATTTTGGAGTGAACTTAATGGAATACCCCACAGTTGAAGCTTTTGTAGGAAACACACCACTGGTGCGTTTACAGCGCCTACCAGGTAATACTACAAATACCATTTTGGTGAAGCTTGAGGGTAATAACCCTGCAGGTTCTGTGAAAGATCGTCCTGCCTTAAGTATGATCACTCGGGCAGAAGCAAGAGGTGATATTAAACCAGGCGATACATTGATCGAGGCAACGTCGGGTAATACCGGTATCGCGCTTGCTATGGCTGCTGCGATCAAAGGTTACCGCATGGTATTGATTATGCCTGATAATATGAGCGCCGAAAGAAAGCAATCTATGGCTGCCTATGGTGCCGAATTGGTTACCGTCAGTAAAGAAGAAGGTATGGAGCGTGCCCGTGACCTTGCAATTGAAATGCAAAACCGTGGGGAAGGCGTTGTGCTTGATCAATTTTCTAATTTTGACAATCCGCAAGCTCATGTCGATACGACAGGACCTGAAATATGGCGTCAA
>JALRIU010000074.1 GCA_023255355.1 Pseudomonadales bacterium
CTCTGCATGCGCCTTTACAAAAGCCTGCATTTCGTCATTTGGAGTTTCTGATTGTTTTTCTTCCATTGACACGTCCACCCGAATCTAACCCAAACGCTCAAAGATCTTTTCAATTTTTTCTTTGAGTGCAGCCGCAGTAAACGGTTTTACAACATAGCCGTTAACCCCAGCTTGAGCGGCCTCAATGATTTGATCTCGTTTAGCTTCTGCAGTCACCATGAGCACAGGCATGGACGATAATTTAGGATCTGCCCGAACGGCTTTCAGCAGATCGATGCCAGTCATGCCAGGCATGTTCCAGTCGGTAACTAAAAAATCGAAATCACCCGATTTCAACATAGGCAATGCCGTTGAGCCATCATCAGCTTCGCTAGTATTGGTGAAACCTAAATCGCGTAATAAATTCTTGATGATGCGTCGCATCGTCGAGAAATCATCAACGATTAAAATTTTCATGTTCTTGTCCAAAACGAACCTCCGCTGTGTTCTAAAATCTAAAACTTTTCATTTTTCCAGCCAGTCAATCTTGCTCTAAGTCGCATGGTTGCCTGACTGTGTATTTGGCTTACTCGAGATTCACTAACACCTAAAATCAAGCCGATTTCTTTTAAGTTCATCTCTTCGTCGTAATAAAGGGCTAGCACTTGTGCTTCTCGTTCAGGCAGATTGCCAATTTCAGTAGCAATGGCTTGCCTTAATGCATTCATTTGGACAAGGTCCTGAGGACTATCATCGGCGCTTGGAAGAAAATCATTAACACCATCTTCATTGGATGTAAGATCTTCATAGCTAAAAAGACGCGACGAGCTACTATCATTTAACATGGCATAGTACTGCTCTAGATCAATTTCCATCGCCTCGGCAATTTCTTTGTCCTGTGCTTCTCGACCCGTTTGATTTTCAATCTGGTTGATGACTTCTGAAATACGTCTAGCGTTACGATGCACCGAACGTGGTACCCAATCTCCACGACGCACTTCGTCGATCATAGCTCCACGAATGCGGATGCCGGCAAAGGTTTCAAAGCTTGCCCCTTTGCTAACATCAAAATTCTTGCTTGCTTCTAACAACCCAACAATACCTGCTTGAATCAAATCATCCAGTTGTACACTTGCTGGCATTCGCCCCATGACATGGTGGGCAATTTTCTTAACCAGTGGTGCATGTTTAATCATTAGCTCATTTTGGCTATTGTTCTGAACATCGTTGTACAAGGCTAATCCACTGAGACTCATAACACCTCCTAAAGCAAAGGAGAAACAGGTTCTTCTTGAGAACGCTGCAAAAGATTTTCTACAAAAAACTCTAAATGACCGCTTGCTGTCTTGGCGATTGGCCACTGCAACATTTTGTTAGCAATCCGTTGATAAGCAACGGACGAGGGACTGGTGGGCATATCCAAAATGACCGCTTTTTGTTTTTTAACCGAACGCCGCAATTCAGGATCATAGGGAACCGTACCAACAAACTGTAATGTCACATCCAAAAAGCGTTCGCTAACTAACGCTAATTTGTTAAACATTTGCTGACCTTCTTTCTCGTTCTGCACCATATTAGCGACAACGCGAAACTTATTGATTTGATAGTCCCTACTCATTAATTTCATAAGCGCATAGGCATCTGTGATAGAAGAAGGCTCATCACAAACCACCATCATAATTTCCTGTGAAGCACGTAAAAAACTCACCACAGACTCTGAAATGCCCGCAGCCGTATCGATGATCAATACATCTAACGGAAACTGAATATTACTGAATGCTCTGATCAAACCTGCATGCTGCATGGAATTCATAGAAACCATCGATTGGGTACCCGATGATGCAGGTATGATCTTTACACCCATCGGGCCATCCAACATGATGTCATCTAAAGTTGCATGTCCCTTCATAACATCAGCTAGGTTTTTATTCGGGGTCAATCCCAGCAATACATCGATATTGGCAAGTCCAAGGTCGGCATCAAGCAAGACAACTTTGCGACCGCTCTTGGCAAGCGCCACCGCAACGTTGATCGAGACATTTGTTTTGCCGACTCCGCCCTTACCGCCGGTAACGGCGACAACTTGTATCGGACGTTTTATCATTACCAATTCTCCATTAAATATCTGTTTTTAAGTCTAGTAAGAAATTCCTAATCCAACCGACTTTTTTACCCTAAAGCTGCATTTGTTTGAAACTGATGTCTGGAGGCTTGAGCTGCACTTTGATACATCTGTCGATCCTGTTCAGAATCCCAGTTTTTCTCGCAATCCAATGCTCGCTCGATAAGATCATCCACATCAACAGGATAAATATCATCAGGAATCTTTTGGCCATCGCTTATGTAGGCAACCGGCAAGCGTTTTTCAACGGTAAAACTTATCGCTTCACCTAGACTTACCGCTTCATCGACTTTGGTAATTAAACAGCCATCTATCTCGGCCTTGGTATATTGTTTGTAGGCAATCTGCATGGCTTTAGCCTGGCTTGTTGCCGCTACAGTTAAGAGTGTTGTGACCTGCTCAGAAATTGACGCTAAGGCAGCTAATTGTTGACAGTTTTCGACCTTCTCTGGCGAGAGGCCCGCCGTATCAATCAGCACCAAGGATTTGCGTTTAAGCTGTCTCAAAAGTGCACCTAAATCACCTCCCTCAGGAAGTATTTTAACTGGCACATCAAGAATACGTCCGAAGGCGCGCAATTGCTCATGAGCCGCGACTCGATAGGTATCAGTAGAAATTAAGGCAACTTCATCGGCACCGTATTGCATCACATAACGCGCCGCTAATTTGCCAATACTGGTGGTTTTACCTGACCCAGTAGGCCCAACCAAAGCATAGACACCACCTTCAAGTAAAAGGTTATCTGGCATCACTGGAATTTGGCTTGAAAGATAGCCCATGGCATATTTCCACGCACTGCCAACATCTTTGACATCGCCAACCAATTGAATCAAACGGCGAGCAACTTGTGTCGACACACCAAAACTGATTAAACGACGGTAAGTGTCGGATAGGATGGGCGACTGGCCTACCTTGGCATTCCAGGTAACGTCATGAAGTTGGCGCTCTAACAAACCGCGCATACTTTGCAGTTCTGCACGAAGACTTAATAACTCTTCAGTTTGCTCTTCGTTTGATTGACCACGCTCTTTACTGCGTGATTCATAATGATCTAAGGCCGACATCTTAGCTTCAGGAAGACGTTCGCGCATAGGTTTGCGTTTAGCCTGCATTTCGCGTTCGATTTGTTTAGCTTTGTTGCGGGACTCAAGACGCAATTTATCGAGCTCTTTCTCCAAATTAGATTTACTAGCAGAATTCTGTTGTTGCCTGGGTGATATTTGTCTTGGAGCAGAGCTATCTACCGCAGCAGCGACTTCAATACCCTCTGGTACTTTTTTATTCGACAAAATAATGGCGTCTTCACCTAAGGTCTCGCGAACGAGTTGAAGGGCACGGTGCATATCTGTTGCTTTAAAGCGTTTAACTTCCATAATTTACCTCACAGCTTGCGCTATTTGCCTCCGATCGAAGCTTCAATGGTGATTTGTTTGTCCTCGGGGATCTCGTTATAAGAGAAAACCGCGATCTCTGATGAACAATAACGCACGAATCGTGCCAGCATTTTGCGTAATGGAGCAGGAACCAACAAAACAGGGGTTTTGCCCGCCATTTCTTGTCTTTGAGCTGCATCATTTAGAGCCTTTTGTAGCTTCTCAGCCATATTGGGCTCCATTGATATAGCACTTGGATCCTGCTTTTGCTGGGCCGAGCGTAAAAGCATTTGCTCCATCTCGGGATCCAGGGTTATCACTGGTATCTCATTCTCTGATCCGACGATACTTTGAACAATAATTCGCGACAGAGCGACCCTGACTTCGGTAGTTAGTGCGTCAGAATCTTGACTGTACTGGGGATGTGTAGCCAAAGTTTCTGCGATAGTTCTGATATCACGAATAGGCACTTTTTCGACCAATAAATTTTTCAATACTTTCAATAGAATGGTCATACTTACCGTTTCAGGTACTAAACTTTCAGCGAGTTTTGGAGATTGCTTAGCAAGAATATCGAGCACTTTTTGGACTTCTTCATGCCCAAGTAGGTCATGGACATTTTTTTGCAAAATTTGGTTCAAGTGAGTTGCCACTACAGTGCTGGCATCTACCACGGTATAACCTAACGATTGCGCTTTTTCCTTGGCACTTTCATTGATCCATACCGCCTCTAAACCGAAGGCAGGATCCCTTACTTCGACACCATCTAACTT
>JALRIU010000117.1 GCA_023255355.1 Pseudomonadales bacterium
TTCAGGTACTTCGTTTAGTAGTTTACTTGTACCAAAAGTACAGACTACATTCTTGAGACCTTTATCATAGCAGTTTAGTAAATCAAAAATACCCTCAACTAGAACAATATTCTTATAAGGCTCTTTAAACCTAGTGGCAAACTACTTGTCTCAACAAAATCACGATTTCGCCGTGCGCTTAATAAGGCACCCACTAACAGACCAAAAGCAGCAATGATTCCTACGTTACCTAATTCATCATTACCAAATGTATTACTGGCAAAATAGCGCATAGCCTGAATGGAAAAAATGGCCAACACCACCAAGACACCTTGCGGTAGCAATATACTCACCAAACGACTGCTAAGCGCTGGCGGCAAATGAGAAAATCCCTGCCGGTAAGAATCGATATCAAACCATGCAGAAAAATTAGGTAAAGTTTGTTGTGGTTGACTTGCCTGACATTGCTTTGCCGCCCACCAATGCGCAATCGCTAAGCCACTCAAAAAGATAAGCTCAGGAAGCAAACCCACCTTAAGCGCTAGTGATTTAGCCAAGCTATAACCGATCGTTGCACCGATAACACCAAGAGCCAGGCGCAATGCAATAACGGTCGCAACTGAAAGACTGCGTTGGCGACGCTGCACAACTAAAAGCGTCGCAGGCCAGCTAAAGGGTAATCGTAAGCAATACAATGCAAACACCCAAATAGCAAATTCAGGCGCTTTTAAAAGCGCGATGCCAAGTAAAACTAAACAACCCATAGCCCACTGGGCTGCAACTTGAACAGTTTTTTCTGGTGGCCAAAACACACTCAGCTTAGCGGCAGGAAGGGCAAGAAGAAAAATCGGTAAACCTGCTAATAATGCATAAGTTGAAGGGCTGTATAGCTGCGGCGCACCAATATAGAACATACTGAGCACACCAACATCCAACGTGGCGCTCAGTAATAAGAGCAACAGCGAATATTTCGCTGAGCCTTCTACTTGAGTCGTTTCATTATTCATACACATTCCCAACTATTCAACGCCATGGTAACCGATGTGGTGCTCATTAAAACGGCAAAAACTGCCAATATTTACATCAATAGCAACCGTTTTTAATGAAAAACCAGCCTAACTAGGCACTTAGCAAATTTATTTTGGTGAGAACATTGCTTTTTCTACAACCCTAACCCATAATCTAAACAGCTAGAAAAACAGTTGTTCCATGCAAGACCCCGCGCACGACGCCGCTTCACGTTATACCTGTGTTTTCCGCTATTTTTTTAAACACAAACTCAGGAGTGGGTATTATGTCGACTATCACTGGTCAAGTTAAATGGTTCAACAATTCAAAAGGTTTTGGTTTCATCGAGCAAGAAGGCGGTCCAGATGTATTCGTACATTTCAGCGCTATCAAAGCAGATGGCTTTAAATCATTAAATGAAGGTCAACGCGTACAGTTCACTGTTACTCAAGGCCAAAAAGGTCCTCAAGCAGAGAACGTTGTTCCTGTTTAATTGATCTAGATTAAAAAACCCGCTAATGCGGGTTTTTTTATGCCTAAAACAACACCATAAGCCACATTTCAGACTCAAGAAATTCAATAATCAGCCGACCCCATGTCTTACCATTAACTACTACATTTGGTGAGACTGTGAAAAAAAATCTACCCATTACCAAGCGAGAAAATGACTACCCAGCTTCACAGCGCATTGTATCGACAACTGATTTAAAGGGTATCACCACCTACGTCAACGATGATTTTTTGAGTATTGCAGGCTTTGAAGAAGATGAACTTCTTCATAAAAGCCATAACGTTGTGCGCCACCCAGAGATGCCACCTGCGGCATTCCAAGACTTATGGGACACAATCAAAGCAGACAAGCCGTGGATGGGGATCGTTAAAAATCGCTGTAAAAATGGCGATTATTATTGGGTCGATGCCTTTGTAACAGCTGTTAAAGAGAACCACCAGACCGTTGGCTATCAATCGGTGCGTCTTAAGCCCAGCAGAGGCCATGTCAAACGCGCAGATGAACTATACAAAGCTATTTGGAAAGGTATTCCAGGCTGGAAATCATTGCTGACAAAATTAACGCCTAAGCTCACGGGCAGTATCATTTACACTCAGCTTGCTGCAATCATTGGCGCTCTTGTTGTGAGTCAGTTGGTAGATGGTATTCTTGGCATTGTTGCAGGTCTTGCGGTCGGCACTTCTATAGGCTCGATACTGGCCTTTGCTGTGTCTGCCCCCTGGCGGCAAGCCGCTGAAGCGTCTAAAACTATCTTCAGCAATCCCATTGCTCAACACGTATACACGGGACGCGGTGACGAACTAGGACAACTTGAGCTCGCTATAAAAATGCTGCAGTCACAGCTAGAAACTGTCGTTTGGCGAATTGGCGATGCATCGCATAATTTAGAGTCTTCAGCCCATCGCGCTGTTGATCTTTCACGACGCACAAACGAAGACATGGATAGACAAGCCAATGAAATTGAAATGGTCGCGACAGCCATGAATGAGATGACTGCTACCGTGCACGATGTTGCATCAAACGCCTCCCATACTGCCGAGGCAACTCGCTTAGCCGATCAAGAAGTACAAGCAGGTAAAGCCGTTGTTAACCAAAGTATCGAAACTATTGGCCAACTCGCTAAACGTGTTGAAGAGGCTGTTGCTGTTATCGCAAAACTAGCTATGGACAGCGAACAAATTGGCTCAGTGGTAGAGGTTATTCGTGGTATTGCTGAGCAAACCAATCTTCTCGCATTAAATGCGGCAATCGAAGCCGCTAGAGCGGGCGAACAAGGTCGAGGTTTTGCCGTGGTCGCAGATGAAGTGCGCACGCTAGCAAGTAGAACACAATCTTCGACCGATGAAATTCAAGTTATGATTCAGAAGTTGCAAGATGCTGCGGGACAAGCTGTTGGTGTCATGGAACAGGGTCAAAGTGCGGCGAAGTCGAGTGTCGAACAAGCTAGCCACGCCGGTGAGTCACTAGAGAGTATCACCCGCGCTGTTGATACAATCACCGCGATGACTACTCAAATTGCCACCGCCGCTGAAGAACAAAGTGCCGTTGCTGAAGAAATCAATCGCAATGTGGTCAATATTAGCACCGTAGCATCCGCTACCAAGGAGGCCGCTAATTCTGCACTGATTGATAATGAAAGCCTAGAACGCGAAGTGCGAAAATTACAGCAGATGGTCAAACAGTTCGGTGCTGAGTAAAAACCTGTAAATATAAAAAAACCGGTAGATCAAAAGATGTACCGGTTTTTTTTATTCAAGCTAACTTAGAGCACTAGTCGGCGAATATCCGCCAGAATCGCTCCAAGTTGAGTAAAGAAACGTCCAGCATCTGCACCATTAATCACGCGGTGATCATACGATAGTGATAGCGGTAGCATCTTACGTGGGATAAATTCCTTGCCATTCCAAACCGGCTTCACATCAAGTTTGGATACACCCAAGATAGCTACTTCAGGCGCATTCACTATCGGGGTAAAACCGGTTCCACCGATGTTACCAAGACTCGAAATTGTGAAACATCCGCCTTGCATTTCAGCAGCTGTAAGCTTGCGATCTTTTGCCTTAGCACCTAACTCCGCTGTTTCAGCGGCGAGCTGATAGATAGACTTTTGATCGACATCACGAATCACGGGAACTACAAGACCCGCAGGTGTATCTACTGCGATCCCAATATGCACATAGTCTTTGTAAACAATACTTTGACCATCGGCGCTCAACGATGCATTGAATTTAGGATGTGCTTTAAGCGCAGCAGCACAAGCTTTCAATAGGAAAGGTAATGGCGTGACCTTAACACCCGCTTTTTCAGCATCAGCTTTGATACTATTACGGAAGTCTTCAAGCTCAGTAATATCGGCGTCATCAAATTGCGTAACATGGGGTACGTTCAACCATGAACGACTCATATTTTCAGCAGTGACACGGCCC
The DNA here is from genome assembly GCA_023255355.1 of Pseudomonadales bacterium. Taxonomy (GTDB): domain Bacteria; phylum Pseudomonadota; class Gammaproteobacteria; order Pseudomonadales; family JAHEIH01; genus JAHEIH01. The sequence continues at coordinate 3,925 of JALRIU010000117.1, forward strand.
ATTTTGCTCAGTTTTTCTTCGCGTACAGGACCAAACTTAGAGAAATCAACCGCAGGGATTGCAGGAATACCAGAACCGCTCACCGCTGCTTGAGCAGGCTCAGCTAATCTTGCTTTAACATACTCATGCAAATCTTCTTTAGCAATGCGACCGCGTGGACCACTACCTTTTACAAGAGTTAGGTCAACACCTAAATCCCTTGCCAGCATTCTAACTGCAGGACCTGCGTAGACATCACCATGCTTTTCAACTGGCTGGCTAGGTGGCATAACCTTAGTTTCTGGCTCGAAGGTAGGCTTATCATCTGCAACTGGTGGTGATGGTAGTGCAGTCTCTGCCGCTACTGGCGCTGCAGTTTCTACTGGTGCTGCGGAAGATACAGGGCTGCCTGCTACTTGTAATTCAAGCACGACGTCGCCAACGTTAACGGTATCACCCGTTTTAATTGCAATAGATACCACAGTACCTGCTGAAGGCGATGGAATCTCCATCGACGCTTTGTCTGTTTCAAGTACGATTAAACTTTGCTCGGCAGTGATCTCCTGACCAACAGCAACACACACTTCGATACATTCAACATCTTTCGCACCGCCCAAATCGGGGACAGTAACTTGCTCAACCTTACTCTCTGCGGCTGCAGCAGGCTCTACAGCAGCAGGCGCTGGTGCTGGTGCTGGTGCAGACTGTTCTTCAACTGGAGCTGCGGCCTCAGCGGCAGGTTCAGAATTAGCAACAGCGCCTTCAACAGCGAGCTCCAGAATGGCAGCACCCTGAGACACGTTATCACCAACTTTTAGAGTGATAGCAACGACCTTGCCAGCCATAGGGGAAGGAACCTCCATGGAGGCCTTATCGCTTTCTAAAACAACTAGAGATTGCTCAACCTCAATCTGATCACCGACGGCAACACAGATCTCAATAACTTCAACCTCATCGGCACCAATATCGGGAACAACTACAATTTCATTACTCATCACCGATACTCCTTAAGCAAATTGAGGATTTGGTTTATTTGGATCAATTGCCAAATCGACCATCGCCTTCTTAACGACATCGGCTTTGATGCTGCCTTCATCGAGCAGCGCACGCAGTGCAGCAAAAGCAACATAGTTGCGATCGACTTCAAAATGGTGTCGCAAAGCAGCACGCGTATCACTTCGACCGTAGCCATCGGTACCCAGAGTAACGAAACGTTGCTCAACGAATGGACGCAATTGTTCGCTATATGCCTTCATGTAATCTGTCGCACTGATCAACGGTCCTTGACGACCTTTCAATAGTGACGTCACGTAAGGAACGCGTGGTGTTTCGCCGAGGTTGTACAAGTTCCAACGCTCACAATCCTGTGCTTCACGGGTCAATTCATTGATGCTAGGTGCGCTCCATATGTCAGCTTCAACACCGTAGCCTTTTAACAATTCAGCAGCGGCTTCAACTTCTCTAAGGATTGTACCAGACCCCATTAATTGAACGCGGGGTTGGCCTTTTTTAGCTTTAGCACCTTCTTTTAATAAATACATACCCTTAATGATGCCCTCAGCAACGCCCTCAGGCATATCTGGATGGGTATAGTTTTCGTTCATCACGGTAATGTAATAGAAGATGTTTTCTTTATGCTTATACATGCGCTCCATACCGTTTTGCAATATAACGGTGAGCTCAAAATTATAAGCTGGATCATAGGAAACACAGTTCGGAATCATGTTTGCCATCAAGTGACTGTGACCATCTTGGTGCTGCAAACCTTCGCCATTTAAGGTGGTACGGCCGGCAGTTGCTCCGATGAGGAAACCACGAGCCTGTGAGTCACCTGCAGCCCAGGTTAAATCCATGACACGTTGGAAACCGAACATAGAATAGAAAATATAGAACGGAATCATCGGACGACGATGGTTGCTATAGGAGGTTGCACATGCTAACCAAGCAGAGAATGCGCCTGATTCATTGATACCTTCTTCAAGGATTTGTCCGTCTTTTTCTTCCTTGTAGTACATGATTTGGTCGCGGTCGTGCGGTGTATATTTCTGACCCTGCGAAGAGTAGATACCCAACTGACGGAACAAACCCTCCATACCAAAGGTACGAGCCTCATCTGGCACGATAGGTACGATGCACTTACCAATATCCTTATCCTTGGTCAAAGTAGACAGGGTGCGGACAAACGACATAGTGGTAGAGATTTCACGATCTCCTGTGCCTTTCAATTGACCACTTAGCTTTTCAAGCTCTGGTACTGGCATAGCGGGGTAATCGTGTAAGCGCTCAGGTAAATATCCACCAAGTTCCTGACGACGCTTATGCATATATTGCATCTCAGGACTATTATCTTCCGGCTTATAGAAGGGAACGTTTGGTAACTCTTCATCACTGATAGGCAAGCCAAAACGATCGCGGAATCGACGCAGACTTTCCAGATCAAGTTTTTTCAAAGAGTGCGTTTCGTTTTGCGCCTCACCTGCTGCACCGGTTGCATAACCTTTAACCGTCGCAGCCAAAATAACCGTAGGCTTACCAGTAGTGGCAACGGCCTCTGCATAGGCAGCATAGACTTTGTAAGGATCATGGCCGCCACGATTTAGATGCATAATATCATCGTCGCTAAGGTCTTTAACCAACTCTAGCAACTCAGGATACTTGCCAAAGAAATGCTTGCGAGTATAGGCGCCACCATTGGCCTTGAAGTTTTGCAATTCACCGTCGCAAACTTCATCCATACGTTTTTGCAACAAGCCGGTTTTATCTTTAGCTAATAAAGGATCCCAATGGCGACCCCAAATAACTTTAATAACGTTCCAACCAGCACCACGGAAGACGCCTTCCAATTCTTGCACGATTTTACCGTTACCGCGCACAGGTCCATCAAGACGCTGCAAGTTACAGTTAATGACGAAAATCAGATTATCGAGCACTTCGCGTCCGGCAAGCGAAATCGCACCTAATGATTCTGGCTCATCGCACTCACCGTCTCCCAAGAAAGCCCAAACCTTACGATCACCCTGCTCAACCAAATTGCGGCTTTGTTGGTACTTCATCACGTGAGCTTGATAAATTGCTTGAATGGGACCTAGACCCATCGATACGGTTGGAAATTGCCAATAATCTGGCATCAACCATGGGTGTGGATATGATGACACCCCTTTGCCGGTCGATTCACGACGGAAATTTACAAGCTGCTCTTCGCTAATACGACCTTCTAAGAAAGAGCGAGAATACATGCCAGGTGCTACGTGACCTTGGTAGTAAATGACATCAGCCAATTGTCCGTTGGCTTGATTATTACCACGGAAGAAATAGTTAAAACCAACATCGTAAAGTGTGGCACTTGAGGCAAAACTAGAAATATGACCGCCGAGGCCTTCGTTATTTGAGTTAGCGCGCATCACCATTGCCATCGCGTTCCAACGTATTATCGAACGAATACGGCGTTCCATAAATAAATCGCCAGGCATTGGCTTTTCATCTGTTGGCGCGATGGTATTTTTGTATGGTGTGGTAATCGCTGCGGGAACATTAACACCACTATCAGCGGCATTTTTTGTTAGCACATTGAGTAAATGCGCAGCGCGCTCTTTACCATTGAACTTAATAACGGACTCAAGGGAATCTAACCATTCTTGAGTTTCGATAGGATCTCTATCTATCTCGTTCATCATCTGACCTCAGGCACTGTTGGTGCTCATTATATTGTTATCCACTCGCTTAACCGCCGGGTTTGGCCATCAAACAAGCTCGAAAACATGGACGCTTTGGCATCCACATTAATAAAGGGGTAAAAATACTACAACGCAGCCGTCAAAATGTAAACAAATTTAGCGCTAAGCTACTGATATCTTTTAGTTTTTACGACTTGTAAAAGAAGTAGCGAGTGAAACTATTTGATATAGAAAAAATCGCCAAATAGGCAAAAATAATGTTAATTATCAAGCAAATATAGTTTTGTAAAAAAACTACAAAAAAATCCATTTTCATGGATTTTAGCGCCAAAAACACCTTTCAAAACATGACTAATTAACGAAATCTGCCTGCTTGAATCATTTGCCAGGAATCAGCATCAATAGTTTGCTCATCAGCATTACCATTATTTCCTAGTGCATTGATTTGCAACATCCCAGGATATGCTGAGTTCAACATAGGCAGTACATAATCACGCCATTGTGAACAATTCATTGTTTCAATAGCTTTAGCAATTTGTTCTTGTCCATCAAAACCAAGATCACCATATTGAATATCTTGCCAATAACTATGCACCTGCTCTGACTGATTTTTTGGCGTTTCCCGCAGTTGATTGATGACTGCCTGCTGACTTAATGCATAGGCCTCACACATCGAAGACTCAGGCTGTACGACAAAGTCTGCCAAAAAAACATCTATTGCCGTTTGTATCTCTTCTTTACTTGCATTTGGAGACTGTACTAACAAAGCCAATCCAGGATAAGCATGCAGGGCGTAAGGGTAAGCGCCAACGATATATCCAAGCTGCTGCTCAGTTCGTAATGATTGAAAGAATGGCGACTGCAGCATATTAGCTAGGGTAGCCAAGGCGGCACGATCAGGATAATCCCCCCCTTGTCCCTGAATATAACGTAATACTGCAGTATCATTATCCTGCACTTTAAAACTCTGTTCGCAAAATGACTCACAAGCTACATCTCGAACGGAGATCATACTTGCAGTAAATGGTTTTTGGGACGCGATGAAAGGCCGAAACAGTGCTGCGAATTGCTCTGCATGTTGTCTAGAATAGTTACCGTAAATTAAACCCTCAACCTGCCAGCCATGTTGAATATCAATAACATCTTGCAACAAACTAGCCGGGGTCATAGCTGTCAGCAGTTGTAGAGCAACATTAAGATCTCTACTCGGAGACATTAACAGCTGCTGGGCATGCTGCATTACCTGGCGATAAGGCTTATCAAGCAACGCGCGTTGCAAGCCCTCCATATTTTCATTTTTAATTCGCTCAAAACGGGCAGGTTCAATAGTTTGTTGGGCAAGGCTTGCCAATACCTTACGCAGTAAAGCCTCGTGGCCAGAACTAAAACCACCCAAGGTGACATCCAAACCACGTTGTGAGCCATTGATTGCAAAACTGACCCCGGCCATTTGGGCAGGATAGGCAAATTCATTCAAGCGATCACGCAGAATATCCGCATACATCGATAGCGCCATTGCCTGCTGTTGATCCAACATTGCCGGGCCGGGTATCGAGAATCTAACAATTACCTCACCTTTAGGGACGCGAAAGGTATCATCTTGTTGATACCAAAATTGCAAACCGTCACTCTGTGCAATCACAACAGGCGTGTTTTGAATACCATCCTCTAGTGGCAATAACTTGTGCT